>NZ_CP007595.1:4500000-4593579 GCF_000785535.1 Arthrobacter sp. PAMC 25486
CCTCGCGCCTGTTCCAGGAGATCCGGGAGAAGCGCGGACTCGTGTATTCCACGTACTCCTTCGCCTCCTCCTACGCAGACGCAGGCTACTTTGGCATGTACGCGGGCTGCGCCCCGGCCAAGGTTGGCCAGGTCATCGGGCTGTTGACGGCCGAGCTGGAAAAGCTTGCCGAACACGGCGTCTCCGAGGAAGAGCTGAACAAGGCGCTGGGACAGCTGTCCGGCGGCATCGTGCTGGCACTGGAGGACAGCGGATCCCGCATGTCACGCCTGGGCCGGGCCGAAATTGTCACCGGCGAATTCCTTGACATTGACGAATCGCTGGACCGCATCCGCAAGGTCACCGCCGCCGAGGTGCAGGAGCTGGCCCGCGAACTGGCCGCCTCACCGCGCACCATCACCGTGGTTGGCCCGTTCGAGGAAACCGAAACCTTCGGCCTCTAACTTTTTACCTCTGCGCACGTCTGCGCAAAAATGCCGCCGTTTGACACAAATGCCAGAGATTGAACTGTGGCATTTGCGTCAAACGGCGGCATTTTTGGCTCGGGGCTCGGGGCTACTCGTTTTCATCGACACGCGACGGCGGTGCCTGCCGCCCGGAACTGGCCGCTACCCGGCGTGGCCCGGCTGGGCCACCGGGATGCCGAGCTGTTCGACGATGCGTGTCTTGGGCCCGCCTGCCAGTGCCGGGGACGCTGCCGGTGTTGACCACACCTGGGACTGCAGGCGCCGCAGGAATTGCTCCGCCGCGCCGGCCGTGGCGAAGTCCAGGTCCAGGACAACGTAGTGTTCGTCCCCCACGGGGCGGTACACGCGTTCGGCCACCACCCCTGAGGCCGCACGCCCCAGCGGATCGGACGTGTAGGCCCCCAGCCACATGCCAAAGTCCTTGATGCCGTGTTCAATCTGCAAGGTATGCATTGCCTGTCCTTTCGTGGAAACTGATGCCTTGACTTTAGGTCTGTGAGCCGCGACGCACCATCCCATAAATCTGGGAAACGTAGCCCAGTGCAGGGCGGACAATGCGCGCATACTGAAGGCATGATCAGCGAATGGGCCCTGCGCCGCTGCCTGGATCGGGTTCAGGCACTGGGGGATGCCCGCCTCAACAGCCACGCCTACCGTTCCGGCGTGCTGGGTGAGCTGCACACTGTCGTCGGACATGATGCCTGGGTCTGGCCGCTGGCGGACCCGGTCACGAGCGTTGGTGTTGCGCCGATGGCCCAGGGTCCGTTCGCGGGGGAGTTGCCGGCACTGATCTCCCTGAGGTACCGGACACGGGTCAACAGGTGGACCGCTCTGCCCATCAATCCGTCGCGGGCGGTGTCCCTGAAGCAGGCAACGGGGGGTGAGCCCGGGCTCAGTGCCTTGTGGCCGCTTTTGTCCCGCTACGGGGTGGTAGACGTCTTGTCTGTTGCCTTTGCCGACCGCTGGGGGCTGTGGGGCTGGCTCGAGCTGTGGCGGGGACAGGGCCAGGCCGACTTCTCCAGCGACGAGGCGCAGAGCCTGCAAACCATGGCGGCGGCTATTGCCACAGGCCTGCGGAAATGCTCCGCCCGGGAATTTCAAGCCGGCGCCGTTGACGGTTCCTCGTCCGGCCACCGCCAGGCCGTATTGGTGCTTGCCGACGACCTGTCCATCGTGAGCCAGACCGCATCAGCGGGCCTGTGGCTGGAATTGTTGCAGCGGGCACCCCGCCCGCACCAAGGCGTGCCGGCTGAGGTGTTGAATGTGGCTGCACAACTTTTGGCGGTGGAGTGCGGCGTTGACTCTCATCCGGCCCGTTCGCGTGTCCCTGTGGGAGGCGGGGTGTGGGCGTCCATGTCGGCGGCCAGGATGACGACGGGCCTTGCCGGTGCCACGGCGCCGATTGCCGTCACCATCCAGGACGCCCTGCCCTCGGAACGGATCGAGGTATTCGAGCGCAGCTTTGCCCTGAGCCAACGGGAATCCCAGTTGTTGGAGTTTTGTGCAGCGGGCCTGGATACGGCCGCCCTCGCCCGAAGAATGGGGCTCAGCCGGTACACGATTCAGGATGTTTTCAAGTCGCTCTTCGGCAAATGCGGTGTGCAGAGCAGGGGCGCACTCCTGGCACTGCCACTGGGGCCGCTGGCACGAGGGCGTTCTTGAGCGGTTCGGTGCGGGGGCTACCCCCCGGCGAAGGGCGGCAGCACGTCCACGACGTCGCCGGGGGAGAGCGCCAAGCTGAGGTCCCGCGTCGAGACCTCGTTGAGCAGGAAGCTGCAGCGGGTCAGGATCTCGGCCAGCGGGGGAGTGTGGCCGGACGCCGACGCCGGGAAACTCGCTACGAGAAAGTCGGACAGGTCCGCCAATGTGAACGGCTGGGATCCGGCCAGTGCGGCGAGGTCCACCCGCTGCTCCTCAACGCCCGTGGCAGCGGCTGCTGCGGCAAAGAATCGTACGAACATGCTTATCCTCCAATGGCACTCATGCTGCGGTCGGGCTGCACAAAATCTGCATCCCCCAAGCCTGGGTGGCCCATGCCGTGGGCTCGCGGCTTCGCCCACATGGCGTCCTGCCAGCGCGAGGCGACGGCGTCGTCGTCGTGCGTGGCAGAACCGGCGCGCAGCAGCGGCAGCAGGTCCACCTCGGTGCGGGAGAACAGGCAGCTCATAACCTTGCCCTCGGCTGTGATGCGGGTGCGGCGGCAGTCGGCGCAGAACGGCTCCGTCACCGAGGCGATGATGCCCACGGTGCCCAGCAGTGTTGCCGAACCGGGGTGCCTGGCCTCGAAGCGTTCGGCCGGGGCGCCGTCGCGTGCCCGCGGATCGGGGGAGAGCTCAAAGGCGGTGGCGAGGATGGCGCGGATTTCCTCGGCGGTGATCATGCCCTCGCGGGTCCAGCCATGGTCGGCGTCCAGCGGCATTTGCTCAATGAAGCGCAGTTCGTAACCGCGGTCCAGGCACCATTGCAGCAGCTCGGGCGCATGGGCGTCGTTGATGCCGCGCAGCAGGACGGCGTTGATCTTGATGGGGGCCAGGCCGGCGGCGGCAGCGGCCTCTATCCCGGCCAGGACCTGGTCAAGGAACGGGCGGCGGGTCAGTTGCAGGAAGGCGTCGTGGTGCAGCGTGTCCATGGAGACGTTCAGTCGCGTCAGCCCGGCGTCGGCCAGTGCCTGGGCCTTTTTGGCCAAGCCCACACCGTTGGTGGTCAGCGAGATGGGCAGTTCCGGGTGGTTGGCCCGCAGCGCTGCGATGATGTCGACAAGGTCCGCACGCACCAGCGGTTCCCCACCCGTGAGGCGCAGCTCGCGCACACCGAGACGGTCCACGCCCAGCCCCACCAGCCGCACGATCTCCTCGGCTGTCAGCAGTTTGTCCTTCTTCAGCCAGTCCAGCCCGGCCTCCGGCATGCAGTATTGGCAGCGCAGATTGCACTTGTCGGTCAGCGACAGGCGCATGTCGGTGGCGACCCGCCCAAACTGGTCCCGCAGGCCGGTTTCGGTTCCGCCGGGACGCGGGGCACCCGGCTCGTCAGTGCCGGGGCGCACCTCCGGCATGCCCAGTGTCACGCGTGCAGTTTCCATAGCCTCAACGCTACGCCACTTTTGGCTTTTCGGATGGGGTGAGGGCCCGCTGTCCTGCCGTCCCGGTTGCCGGCCGGCTGCCGTCCCGGTTGCCGGAGCGGTCGCAGGGCCGGCGGCCGGGCCATGCACGACGGCGGCCAACGGCTCAGACGCCCTGCGCCAGCGCCCGCTCCACAAAGGTTTTGGAGACGTCGATGTTGCGCAGGATCCGGGCCTTGCGCCGCCCTTCGGGGAGCGCCCCGGCTGCTGCCAGCTCTTCGGCGGTCCAGGGCAGGACGCTGCGGGCGCCGCCTGCGGCCCGCCAGCGCCGGTACCATTGCGGCCCGAGGAAGGGCGGCCACCAGTAGACGGACACCATCAGGGGGACCGCCGGAATCCAAAACGGCACCGCCCACATGAATTTGCGCGCCTCCTCCCAGTGCAGCGCCTCAAACAGCAGGGACGGCATGACCGCGGCAACGATGAGACCGGCGCACAGTAGGGAAAAAGGATAGTGGTTGATGGGCAGCTGCCTGCGCAGCGTCACGACGGGCGGGGCCACAGTCCATGACCGCCAGTCGCCGCGCAGAGCCAGCCATGCGGGATACAGCAGCGCGGCCACCACCGCGGGCATGAGTGGAATGCCGACCAGGACTGCGTCGTCCAGCAGCCAGCTCATGGTTGACGGCAGTTTCATGGGTCCTTCACGGTTCGTGGATTCCTGCCCGGCAGGGAAAATTCACAGTAGCAAAGCGGGCGCGGCCCCGCTCTGCTGCTGCTCACCTAGGATGGATCAAAAGGGTGCCGGGCGGCGCCTGCGGGAAGGGAACCATGCACAGATCTGTTGCCGAACACCAGGAGGCCGTTACGGAGCTGCTGCGCCGGAGCTGGGCCGGGTTCCCTTCCCCGGTGATGGACGACGGCGGCACACCCGTCCCGCTGTCTCTGGCCCGCGGGAGGGTGCTCGCCCAGGATCTTGTGGCGGGCATGGACCTGCCACCCTTCACCAATTCGCAGATGGACGGCTACGCCATGTGGGTGGATCCTGCACTGGCCGGCTCCGAACGGGCCCGTCCCGCACAATCGGAATCCGTTGATTCGGGGAAATCAACCAGTTACGTGGTGGGGGAGACCATCGCCGCAGGGGCCGTTCCAAGAGAACTGCCGCCCGGCACCGCCGCCCCCATCATGACCGGCGCCATGCTCCCGGCACGGGCAAACGCCGTGGTGCCGGTCGAACGGGCCGTGCCCGCACTATTCGCCGAGGCGGGCGCCACGGTCGAACTGCCGGCCACCGCCCCGGACGCCTTCGTCCGGGCCCAGGGAAGCGACGTGCAACGCGGGAGCACCGTCATTGCCGCCGGAACGATCCTGAACGCGGCACACCTGGGGCTGGCCGCGGCTCTGGGCTGCACCGAACTCGTGGTCCGGCGCCGGGTCCGCGTGCTGCTGCTGACCACCGGTGACGAGGTGCTGGCTCCCGGGGACCCCGCCGCGGCCAACGGGCTGCCGCCCGGCATGATCTTTGATGCCAACGGGGCGCTGCTGCGTGCGGCCCTGGAGGAATCCGGCGTCGAGGTGCTCCACAGCCACATGGTCAGGGATGAGCCCTCGGCCCTGCTGCGGCTGCTGGAATCCCGGGTGGGTCATGCCCCTGCCCACAGCGGCGCCCCGGAACCAACCTGCGACCTGGTGGTCTCAGTGGGCGGTATCAGTGCCGGCGCCTTTGAGGTGGTGCGCCAGGCACTGGGCAGTGCCGGAAAACACGCCGAGATGGAGTTCCTGCACGTGGCCCTGCAGCCCGGCGGCCCGCAGGGACTGGGCACCTTCCGGGGCGTGCCGTTCCTGGCCTTCCCCGGAAACCCCGTCAGTTCCTATGTATCCCTGGAATTGTTCCTGCGCCCGGCCCTGTCGGCGCTGCTCGGCGCCCCCACGCCCCGGCACCGCGTGGTGGCCGCCCTGGAACACCCCCTGACGTCCCCGCTGGGCAAGCACCAGATCCGGCGCGGCGTCTATTCGGGGCCCGAATTTGAATCGGCCCCGTCAGTCCATGAGGTGGGCGGGACATCCTCCCATTTGCTGGGCTCACTGGGCCGGGCCAACGCCTTGATCCAGGTCCCGGCGGGTGTCACCGCATTGCAGGCCGGCGCAAAAGTGGAAGTATGGCTGTTGTGACTACTTCAGAGACACCCGCACTCCCAGAGGCGCCCGCACTGACCCACCTGCGCCAGGACGGCACCGCCGCCATGGTGGACGTGTCAGCCAAGGTCGTGACCACCCGCGAGGCCACCGCCACCGGCACCGTGACCACCACCCCGTCCGTCATGGCGCTCCTTGGCTCCGGCGGCCTGCCCAAGGGTGACGCCCTGGCCGTGGCCCGTGTGGCAGGCATCATGGGTGCCAAGAAAACACCCGAACTCATTCCGCTGTGCCACCCCCTGCCCATCTCCAAGGTGAGTGTTGACTTTGAACTGGGCGACACCGCCGTCACCATCCTCGCCACGGTGAAAACCCGCGGGGTGACAGGTGTTGAAATGGAGGCTCTGACAGCCGTTTCCGTCGCCGCACTGAGCGTCTACGACATGATCAAGGCCGTCGACAAACACGCCGTCATCTCCGGCATTCAGGTCCTGGCCAAGAGCGGCGGCAAGAGCGGGGACTGGGCTGTGGAAGCCGGCCAAAGCCAAGAAACCACCACGCCATGAGCGCCTGCGAACCCGGAACCGGACTCGGCACGGCCGCCGTCGTCATCGCCTCCACCCGTGCGGCAATCGGCGTTTACGAGGATAAAACCGGGCCCATCATCGTTGACTGGCTCAACGAGCACGGCTTTGACGCCATGGCACCGGTGGTGGTCCCCGACGGTGCCCCGGTGGGAGCGGCGCTGCGGGCCGTGCTCACGCAACATCCCGCCGTCGTCATTACCAGCGGCGGAACAGGGCTCAGCCCCACCGACGAAACACCCGAGATGACCCTGCCCCTGCTGGACCGGAGCATCCCGGGCATCATGGAGGCGATCCGCGCTGCCGGGCTGGCCAAAACACCCATGGCGGCGCTCAGTCGCGGCCATGCCGGGCTGGCCGGGTCAACCGTCATTGTGAATTTGCCCGGCTCACCGTCCGGCGTCATGGATGGGCTGGCCGTGCTGGACCCCATCATCATTCATCTTTGCGAACAGGTGGCGGGCTCCCATGGGCACTAACGTCGAAATTGTTGCGGCACGGCTCAGCGCCGAGCCGATCTCGGTCGACGCCGCCATTGCCGCCGTGGCATCCGACACCGCCGGGGCCGTGGTCAGCTTCAGCGGCGTGGTGCGCAACCACGACGGCGGAGCTCCCGTCGAACGGTTGGCCTACAGTGCGCATCCACTCGCCGAAAAGGTGCTGCGCGAGGTGGTTGCCTCCCTGCGCGACAGCGTCCAGGACCCCGACGGGCACCCGGTGCGGATCTGGGTGGCACACCGTGTGGGACCCCTGGAAGTTGGTGAACCTGCGCTGGTCTGCGCCGTCGCCTCCTCCCACCGGGCCGAGGCGTTTGAGCTGTGCTCGTCCCTCGTCGAACGGATCAAGGCCGAGGTGCCGATCTGGAAGGAACAGTTCTTCTCCGACGGCTCCGTGGAATGGGTGGGGGCAGGCAACCTGCCGGGGCTGGACGCCCCACCGGCCGCACCACCGGCACCGGATCAGGGCCCCGGCACCGGATCAGGGCCCCGGCAAAACCCAGTAGGCTTAAACCCATGAGTGAATTGCTGAAGGTGGCCGTGCTCGGCGCCAAGGGACGAATGGGAACGGCCGCCGTTGCGGCCATCGACGCAGCGCCGGATCTGGAATTGGTGGCAGCCCTGGGCCGCAACGATTCCCTGGACATCCTGGTTGACCGCGGCGTCGACGTCGTCGTCGACTTGACCGTCCCCGATTCCACACAGACCAACGTCCACTTTGCCGTTGAGCACGGCATCCACGCAGTGGTCGGCACCACCGGTTGGGATGCCTCCCGCCTGGCCGGACTGGAGGAGCTCCTGGCGGCACACCCGCAGACGGGCGTGCTCATCGCCCCGAACTTCGCCCTGGGATCGGTGCTTGCCACGCACTTTGCCGCGAAGGCCGCCAAGTACTTTGACTCGGTGGAAATCATTGAATTGCACCACCCCCGCAAGGTTGACGCCCCCTCGGGCACGGCCCTGCGCACGGCGCAACTCGTTGCCGCGGCCCGCCGCGAGGCAGGCGTTCCCGCAGCCCCCGATGCCACCGAAACCGAGATCGACGGCGCCCGCGGCGCCGCCATCGACGGGGTCCCCGTCCACAGCGTGCGCCTGGCCGGGCTCGTGGCCCACCAGGAAGTGCTGTTCGGCAGCCACGGTGAGGCGCTGACCATCCGCCACGACTCCTTCAACCACGAATCCTTCATGCCCGGGGTCCTGCTGGGCGTGCGCACCGTTGGCACCCGTCCCGGGCTCACCCTTGGGCTCGACGGCTACCTTGACCTGGAAGGCTAGGGACGTGGCCAATCAGGCGGAAACCGCTACGAAAGCTGCACGAATGAAAATCACCAAGACAAAGGTTTGGGTGGGGCTGATCGCCCTGCTGCTTGTGTTTTACCTGGTGGTCATGCTCCAGCGCGCCGTGTTGCTGGTGGGCGACTCCGATTGGATCGCCAAGCTCATGGGTGTCGCGTACCTGGTCATCCCGTTTGTCGCCGCTTGGGCGCTTGTCAGCGAGATCTTGTTTGGTGCCCGCACCGAGTCGATGGCGAAGGTCCTTGACGCCGAAGGCGGACTGCCCGAGGATAACCTGCCACGCACGCCGGGCGGACGTATCGTCCGCGCGGCCGCGGACGCGGAATTTGAAAAATACAAGGTCGAAGCCGAAGCTGCTCCGGATGATTGGCGGTCCTGGTTCCGGCTCTCCTGCGCCTACGACGCCGCCGGGGACCGCAAGCGTGCCCGCAAGGCCATGCGCGACGCGATCGCCCTCTTCCGCACCACCCCCTAAGCCACCCCACTACCATCGAGTACGCAGTTGTTGGACGGTGCAAGCGCTTTCCTAGCGTTTTTCGTCCAACAACTGCGTACTCGAATTTTGGAGAGTTGAGGAATCATGCCCATCGCACACAACCCGGGTGACGGCGTCGAACTAGCCTGGGACTCGGTGGGGGAGGGTGTGCCGCTGCTCCTGGTCCACGGCAGCGCCCTGAGCAAGGCCATCTGGCGCGGATTTGGCTACACGAAGGCATTCCGGGAGCAGTTCCGGGTCATCACCATGGACCTGCGCGGGCACGGCCGCAGCGCCAAGCCCACCGCGCCCTCGGACTACGCCATGGACACCCTGGTGGCGGACGCCCTCGCCGTGCTGAATGCCGCAGACGCCCCCGCCGCGCACTACGGCGGCTATTCCGTCGGCGCCCGCATGGGCTTCTCCCTCGCCGTGGCCGCCCCGGAGCGCCTGCTCTCCTTCACCTCGCTGGGCGGCAGTTATCGGATTGCCCCGGGCAGCATTGGCCGGCTGTTCTTTCCCGAGTACGACGGCGCCCTCGGCAAAGGCGGCATGCCCGCCTTTGTCGCCGGCTGGGAAGCGCAGCTGGGCCGGCCCCTTGATGCGCAGACCCGGGCCGCCTTCCTGGCCAATGACGGTGCGGCACTGCGCGCCTACTTCACCCAAACCCAGGCCGACGCGCCCGTCTCCGAGGAAGCCCTGGCCGGCATCAGTACGCCGTCCCTGCTCATGGCAGGCACGGAGGACGTTTCCCGCTGTGAGGATTCCCGGCATGCAGCAGCACTCATGCCCCAGGCCCGTTTCATCGAATTGCCCGGCCGCAACCACGGCTCAACCCTGTTCCCGTCCGGGCCAGTGCTGGACCACTGGCTGCCGTTCCTGCACTCCATCCAGGCCGCCAACTCCCTCTAAGTGACCAACCCCATCTAAGCCACGAACCCGCCCTCACCTATCGGGGTGTTTTGGCGAACGCTCGCTCACCCAACGGGGTGCTCCTGGCCGACCCGCCCACCCGTCTTGGTTTTCGACACCGATCCCGCTTTCGGAAGCCCAGGATCCCGGGCTTGCGAAAGCGGGATCGGAGCCATTTTGCCGGAAGCCGGTGAGAGAGCGTTGGCAGGGGGTGGGTCACTGCCCGGGTGCAGCGACTGAACCTTCCACGGCCCGGCTATGGACACGTTGTAAGAAAACCCCCAGTAGCGGGTAACGTTTTACCCATGTCTGCCATTGAAATCTCCCCCCGCCCCTTCGGAACCTTGGTGCCCGCTATGGTCACCCCCTTCACCGCCAGCGGTGAAGTGGACTACAAGGCTGCCGGGGAACTGGCCAACAAGCTGGTCGACGACGGTTGCGACGGCATCCTTGTCACCGGCACCACGGGCGAAACCTCCACCCTGACGGACGAGGAGAACCTGGGCATGTTCCAGGCTGTCATCGATGCTGTGGGCGGCCGCGCCTGCGTGATCGCCGGCACCGGAACCAATGACACCCGCCACTCCATCAGCCTGTCCCAGCGTGCGGCGAAGCTGGCCATCGACGGCCTGCTCATCGTCACCCCGTATTACAACAAGCCCAGCCAGGCCGGCATCCAGGCCCACTTTGAGGCCATCGCCGGCGCCACCGAGCTGCCCGTGATGATCTATGACATTCCCGGCCGTGCCGGTGTCCCCATCACCACCGAAACCATCATCAAGCTGGCGGACCACCCGCGCATCACCGCGCTGAAGGACGCCAAGGCCGATTTCAGCGAAACCACCCGTGTCCTGGCCAACACCGACCTCGATGTTTACTCGGGCGACGACGGATTGACGCTGCCGCTGATGGCCGCGGGCGCCGTCGGACTGGTCAGTGTGAGCGCCCATGTGGCGGCAAAACAGTTCCGCGCGCTCATTGACGCCGCCGCAGCGGGGGACTTCACCACGGCCCGCCGCATCCACTTTGAGCTGGACCCTGTCATCCGGGCCACCATGGGACACGTGCAGGGCGCCGTGGCCGTCAAACAAATTCTCAAGTGGCAGGGAATCCTGTCCAACTCGGTTGTCCGGCTGCCTCTCGTGGAGCCCGGCGAGGCCGAGATCGCGCTGATCAAAGCTGACCTTGCGGAAGCTGGAATGGAAGTGTAACCATGACCCAAATGACTGAACCAGGGCTAAGGACCCCGCCGCCGCTCGCCAAGGGCACCCTGCGGATCGTCCCCCTGGGTGGCATTGGTGAAATTGGCCGCAACATGACCGTCTTTGAAATGGACGGCAAGCTGCTCATCGTTGACTGTGGTGTCCTGTTCCCCGAGGAAGACCAGCCCGGCGTGGACGTGATTCTGCCCGACTTCTCCTACATCAAAGACCGTCTCGACGACGTAGTGGGTGTCGTACTCACGCACGGCCACGAGGACCATATCGGCGCCGTGCCGTACCTGCTGCGCCTGCGCAACGACATCCCCCTGATCGGGTCCCAGCTGACGCTTGCCTTGATTGAGGCGAAGCTGATGGAGCACCGCATCAAGCCCTACACGCTCACGGTCAAGGAAGAGCAAGTTGAGGCGCTGGGCCCGTTCCAGTGCGAATTCATTGCCGTCAACCACTCGATCCCCGATGCGCTGGCCGTGTTCATCCGCACCGCTGGCGGCTCCGTGCTGCACACCGGCGACTTCAAAATGGACCAGCTCCCGCTGGACGGGCGCATCACCGACCTGCGCCACTTTGCCCGCCTGGGCGAGGAAGGCGTTGACCTGTTCCTGGTCGACTCCACCAATGCAGACGTCCCCGGCTTCACCACGAGCGAGGCCGAGATCGGGCCCACCCTTGAAGCGTTGTTTGGCAAGGCTGACAAGCGCATCATCGTGGCCAGCTTCTCCTCGCACGTGCACCGTGTCCAGCAGGTGCTCAATGCCGCCGTCGCGCATGACCGCAAGGTCGCCTTTGTGGGCCGCTCCATGGTCCGCAACATGGGTATTGCCGAGAAGCTGGGCTACCTCCATGTGCCCGCCGACGTGCTCGTTGACCTGAGAAACGTTGAGAACCTGCCGGATGACAAGATTGTCCTCATGTCCACCGGGTCCCAGGGCGAGCCCATGGCCGCGCTGTCCCGCATGGCCAACGGCGACCACAAGATCACCGTGGGCACGGGCGACACCGTCATCCTGGCCTCCTCCCTGATCCCCGGCAACGAAAACGCCGTTTTCCGGATCATCAACGGACTGCTGAAGCTCGGCGCCGACGTCATCCACAAGGGCACCGCCAAGGTGCACGTCTCGGGCCATGCCGCCGCCGGCGAGCTGCTGTACTGCTACAACATCCTGACGCCAAAGAACGTCATGCCCGTCCACGGCGAGACCCGCCACCTGATCGCCAACGCGAACATTGCCATCTCCTCCGGCGTGCCGGCGGAAAACGTGCTGCTCACCGACGACGGCTCCGTCATCGACTTGGTGGACGGCGTGGCGTCCATTGTTGGCCAGGTTGAATGTGGCTTCGTTTATGTGGACGGACACAGCGTTGGCGAGATCACCGACGCCGACCTGAAGGACCGCCGTGTCCTGGGCGACGAGGGTTTCATCTCCATCATCACGGTGGTGAACCGGGCCACCGGCAAGATCGTTTCCGGCCCCGACATCCACGCCCGCGGTGTTGCCGAGGATGATTCCGTCTTTGATGAGATCAAGCCCAAGATCGCCGCAGCCCTTGAGGAAGCCGTCATGGCCAGCACCGACCACACCGTGCATCAGCTCCAGCAGGTGGTGCGCCGTGTGATCGGCACCTGGGTCAACCGCAAGCTGCGCCGCCGCCCCATGATCATCCCGGTGGTCCTGGAAGCGTAGTCCCGGAGCCCGACGCACTCGAAAAATGCCGCACTTTGTGAAAAATGCCGCATTTTGCCGGAATTGCCATGGATCAAACTATGGCAATTCCGGCAAAGTGCGGCATTTGTGCAGCGGTTTCGCAACAGCGCGCCCAGCTCACCCTGTGCCCTCCACCACGTGCCGTTCAGGGCCCAAATTCGGCATATGTTTGGCGCAGGAAGGTACCGTAGAACCATGGCGACTCGTTCTTCCCCCGCCCGTTCCTCCGCCGGTCAAAAGGGTGGCGCTTCGTCGCGCACCCCCAAGACCACGAAGACACCGGCGCCCCGCAGCAAATCTTCCGCAACCCCACCGGAGGCCCACTTGGTGTGGCCGCTGCGCCTGGTCGTCGGATTATGGCAGGGTTTGGGCCACCTGATTGGTGGCGCCATCCGCCGCATGGGCACCGACAAATCGGACATGCCGCACGAGGAACGCCGCGACGGCGCGGGACTGCTGTTCATCATCCTGGCCGTCGGCATCGCCACCTTTGAATGGTGGGGCCTGGGCGGGCCCGTCGCCACTGTCGTCCAATCCGTTTTCCAGGGCACCTTCGGCTGGTTTGCCGCCATGCTCCCGCCGATGTTCCTGATTTTCTCCGTCCTCGTGTTCAGGCAGCCAAGCAACATGTCCACGAACAACCGCGTGGCCCTGGGCTTCTCCATCGCGACCCTCGCCGGCTGCGCCATCGCCCATGTGGCAGGCGGCAACCCCAACATCGCCGACGGCTTCGACGGCATCAGCGCCGCGGGCGGCATGGTGGGGGTGGTGGCAGGCGGCAGCGTCGCCAGCCTGAGCCCGCTCTTCGCCATCATCTTGTACTCAATAGTCGCCTTCGCCAGTCTGCTGGTCCTGAGCAACACCCCCGTGCGCCACATCCCCGGACGCCTGCGCGGCATTTACGAGCTGCTCATGGGCACCGAGCCCGCCCAGGGGAACACCGCCGACGGCCACGACCAGAGCTACCTCTACGACCATGAGGACGCGCCCAAGAAGCCGCGCAGCCTGCGTGCCCGGGCGAAAGCGGCCCGCGAGGCGGACGCTGAGGATGCGGGGCTGGCCATCACCGAAGCCTTCGCCACCCCCCTCATTGGCGAGGACGACGGCGGCACCCAGGATCCGGCGTCGAACTCGCCTTCCGTGCGGCCCGGAGTGCGCCGGCCCACCCGCGACGAGTTGGCCGCGGACAAGATCAAGGCCCGGCAGGGACTGCCCACCGCCAGCGACGTTTACGATCTCCAGGCGCCCGACGGCGAACCCGTCACCGAGGCGATCGGCGTGGTCGCCGCCGCGCACCCCTCCAGCGTGTTCACTGCGGACTCCGCCGCAACCCAGGCACTCCCGGCCCCGCCGGCCATGCCGCCCACACCCATCCCGGCCCGCTCGGAACAACTCCAGCTCTCCGGCGATGTCACCTACACGCTGCCCGATTCCGAGTTCCTGCCGGCAGGACCTCCCGGCAAGGACGCGACGGAAGCCAATGACTCGGTGGTTGCGGCCCTCACCGACACCATGCAGCAGTTCAACGTCGACGCCCAGGTGACAGGATTCAGCCGCGGCCCCACCGTGACACGCTACGAAATTGAACTGTCCCCGGGCACCAAGGTGGAGCGCGTCACCGCGCTGAGCAAGAACATCTCCTACGCCGTGGCCTCCTCGGATGTGCGCATCCTGAGCCCCATCCCCGGCAAGAGCGCCATTGGCATCGAGATCCCCAATGCCGACAAGGAAATCGTGGTGCTCGGCGACGTGCTGCGCTCCGCCAACGCCCGCCGCACCGAACACCCCATGGTCATGGGCGTGGGCAAAGACGTTGAGGGCGGGTTCGTCGTCGCCAACCTGGCAAAGATGCCCCACCTGCTTGTGGCCGGTGCCACCGGTGCCGGCAAGTCGTCCTTCGTGAACTCCATGATCGTCTCGATCCTCATGCGTGCCACACCGGATGAGGTGCGCATGGTCATGGTTGACCCGAAGCGGGTGGAATTGACCGCCTACGAGGGCGTGCCGCACCTGATCACCCCCATCATCACCAACCCGAAGAAGGCCGCCGAGGCACTGCAATGGGTGGTGCGGGAAATGGACACCCGCTACGACGACCTCGCCAACTTTGGCTTCAAGCACATCGACGAGTTCAACAAGGCCGTCAAGGCCGGCAGCGTGCACCCGCCGGCCGGCTCCAAGCGCATCATGCGGCCGTACCCGTACCTTCTGGTGATTGTGGACGAACTCGCCGACCTCATGATGGTGGCCCCGCGCGACGTGGAAGATTCCATCGTGCGCATCACCCAGCTGGCCCGCGCCGCCGGCATCCACCTGGTCCTGGCCACCCAGCGTCCGTCCGTGGACGTGGTCACGGGCCTGATCAAGGCCAACGTGCCCTCCCGCATGGCCTTCGCCACCTCCTCCGTGACCGACTCCCGCGTGGTACTCGACCAGCCCGGCGCCGAGAAGCTCCTGGGCCAGGGTGACGCCTTGTTCCTGCCCATGGGCAAGTCCAAGCCGGTCCGTGTCCAGGGCGCCTGGGTAACGGAGGCTGAAATCAAGGCCGTCGTCGACCATGTCAAGGGACAGCTCAAGGCCACCTACCGAGACGACGTTGCCGTCGAGGCGCCCAAGAAGGTCATCGAGGACGACATCGGAGACGACATGGACCTGCTGCTGCAGGCCACCGAGCTCGTCGTGACCACACAGTTCGGTTCCACCTCCATGCTCCAGCGCAAGCTGCGCGTGGGCTTCGCCAAGGCGGGCCGGCTCATGGACCTGCTGGAATCCCGCGGCGTCGTGGGACCCTCTGAAGGATCCAAGGCCCGCGACGTCATGGTCAAGCCTGACGACCTCGCCGAAACCCTCGCCGCCATCCGCGGTGACGGACCTGTGGGTGGGGGATCCGGCGTCGAACCTTCATCCGTTACACCGGCACCTGCCGTTGACCCCATGACAGCGGCGCTGGCCGAGAACGCCAACGCCAACCACGGTTGGGGCGGGGACCTGGTGGCCGATGACCTGGCCAACCGTCCGCAGGCAGTGGAGTACAACGACGGCGACGACGACGATGAGGGTGGCGAGGACGCATGGTCGTTGACGGGACGATAGTGGGCGGGCCGGCACGCAATGCCGCCGCCAGCCATTTTGCCGATAGCCTTGCACTGTGACTGAACCGGTGGCGCCACGCCCTTCAAACTGGAACCTGCCCAACGCACTGACGCTTTTGCGGATTGTGCTGGTGCCGTTCTTCGTCTGGGCCTTCGTGGCCGACGACGGCGCTTACGGTGCGCTGCGCTGGCTGGCCGTGGTCCTCTTTGTCGTGGCCATTTATACTGACAAGCTCGACGGTGACATCGCCCGCGCGCGCGGCCTCATCACCAGTTTTGGCAAGATTGCCGACCCGATCGCCGACAAGCTGCTGATCGGCTCCGCCTTGATCATGCTCTCGGCGGTGGGGGAGCTGTGGTGGTGGGTCACCATCGTCATGCTCGTGCGTGAAGTGGGGATCACCCTGCTGCGATTTGTCGTCATCCGCTACGGCGTCATGGCGGCGTCCAAGGGCGGCAAGCTGAAGACGGTGCTGCAGACGCTGGCGATCTTTGTCTATCTGCTGCCCGTCACCCCAGCTATTTCATGGCTCTCGGTCGTGGCGCTGGTCATCATGCTCATTGCCCTGGCCGTCACGGTTGTGACGGGTGGGGATTACCTCGTGAAGGCCTGGCAATTGCGCACTGCCGGCCGGGCGCGGAGGTAAGCGGTGCTGACGGGCCTTGCTGAACTTGTCACCGCAGCGGTCGCTGCCAACATCACCGTGGCAACTGCCGAGTCGCTGACCGGCGGTATGGTCGCGGCAACGATTGTCCAGGTGCCCGGCTCCTCGGCCATGTTGCAGGGCGGTGTCATCGCCTACCAAAATGAGCTCAAGGAACGGCTGTTGGGCGTGTCGTCCGAATTGTTACGGGACAAGGGAGCGGTGGATCCTGACGTTGCCTGCGCCATGGCGTTGGGTGTGTGCGCGGCTGCCGGGGCCAGGGTCGGCATCTCAACAACTGGCGTGGCCGGACCGGAACCGCACCAGGGCAAGGACGTCGGGCACGTATATATAGGAGTGGCCTTCGACGGGGAGGTGCAGTCCTATGAATACCACTTTGCCGGCGACCGGGAAACGATCAGGGTGGCGGCCACACAGGAAGCCATTTCGCTGCTTGAACAGGTTGTTAAAGCTGCCGGGGAACAAAAGTTGTGACCAGATAGTTAGTCATAGTGAACGCAAATGGTGGCCATTCGCTCTAGTATGGGAACACCAAGCGGACAAAGCGTCTATTCGGGATCCTCCCGGATGGCGCAAGCGAAATGGACTGCAGTGATCGAACAAGGAGCAAGGCGATACCAATGGTGAAACAACCCGTATCCGTAAACGGCGTAGTGCGCTGGCGGGATGTGGGTTTGGCAGACGCAAAACCGCATCAGCAGAAGGAGCGCAAGATGGTGGTATTACGCCACGAAATTGGTGACGTCCTCCGGGATGTGCGTCAACGTCAAGGCCGCACACTCCGTGAAGTCTCACACAATGCACGTGTCTCGTTGGGCTACCTCAGTGAGGTGGAACGTGGGCAGAAGGAAGCATCCTCAGAGCTGCTGTCCTCTATCTGTTCCGCCCTTGACGTACCGCTGTCACTGATGTTGCGTGAAGTCAGCGACCGTCTGGCCATTGCCGAAGGCGTGGCCGTCCCGGACACCGTTCCCCAGGAATTCTCCGCCCGCTACGGCAGGGACCTGAACGAGGAACTCTCCGAAGAACTGAACAAGGGCCTCGTGTCCAACTCCTTCTAATCCAGCTGCCCGCGGTGTCGGGCAGCCACTAACGTTACTTGGCCCCTCCGTGCTGGAGGGGCCAAGTGCTTTAAAGACGACGCTCGCTCACAGACGCTCGCTCACATATGGCTGGATTTCTGGCGACGCTCGCTCAGTTGTGGGGGTCTTTTGAGGAACGCTCGCTCGCTCAGTTGGGAGTCAGCGCGTGTATTCGGTGTTGAGTTTGGCCAGCAGTGTGGCCAGTGTGGCCAGCTCGGCCTCGTCCCAATTCTTGAGCCGGGCATGGAACGCATTTTGCCGGCCGGTCTGGATCAGGCTCATCTTTTCCCTACCGGCGTCGGTCAGCTCAATGAGCTGGGCCCTGCCATCGACCGGATCATCTTCCTTCTGCACCAGCCCGATATTCAGCAACAAGGCGATCTGCCTGCTGATCGACGGTTTGCCCACGCCGATGTGTTTGGCAAGATCTGTCAGGCGCATCTGGCCCTGGTGCAACAGCACTGACAGCAGTCCGTAGGCGGCGGGCTCCAAATCAGAATGAACGCTGCGAGTGAGCTGGTAGTTGATGGCCCGGGCGCGCCGCCACAACAAACTTAACTGGAGATCAAGGTCTTCCATGGCCGCAACCTTGCCGGGGTTCCCGGACGCCTGGTGTGGGTCGCTACTAGTCATGGCACAAGTCTATGCGCCGGTGTGGGATCCCGCGCCCCATTAAACGGCGCAGGCATGCAAGAATAGTCGGGTGCGAGTAAGTGAATTTTGGCGATTGATGGATGAGGAATTTAGCCCCTCCTATTCCCGTGTTGTGGCACGGGACCTGGTCTTGAGCGGTGTTGGCGGCAATACCGCCAGCGAAGCCCTGCGTGCCGGCTATGAGCCGAGGAAAATCTGGCTTGAAGTGTGCAAGGTCCAGGATGTCCCGGAGTCGCGCTGGCTGGGCCGTGACATTGTTGCCAAGGACTAACGGAAGCAAACAACGACTCCGCGACACGCCACGGGCAAATCTTCGAATATCTATTCGATGGAAACTATAGTTACTGTGTGTCCAGCTGTGGGCAAGTTAAATAGTTGTCCACAATTTAGGCGTTTGAGCTTGCAGACCGCAGACAATGTCAGACCCTTGAACTAGCGTTTTAGCTAACAAGTTAATTAGCTGCTGTCAGGTTCCATCAGCAGCATGCCGGGCAGCCGTCTGGCAGTACGGGACCATTTGAGTTTGCATCAGACCACTAACCGGGCGTTGCGCCAATCGCGCAGTTGCTTGGAGCCGGAAACGGCGCACAGGAAAGACCGAGGTGAATCATGGCCGCTCCCGCAGACCGTGAAAAAGCGCTGGCAGCAGCACTTGCCCAGATTGACAAGCAATACGGCAAGGGTTCAGTCATGCGCCTGGGTGACGATGTTCGGGCACCCATTGAAGTAATCCCCACGGGGTCCATTGCCCTGGATGTCGCTCTAGGCATAGGCGGGTTGCCACGCGGACGCGTCGTGGAGATCTACGGGCCGGAGTCTTCCGGAAAGACCACGTTGGCCCTGCACGCTGTGGCCAGTGCCCAGAAGCTTGGTGGCATTGCAGCCTTCATTGATGCCGAGCACGCGCTTGACCCGGAATACGCAGCCAAACTCGGCGTAGACACTGACGCGCTCCTGGTGTCGCAGCCGGATACGGGTGAGCAGGCCTTGGAAATCATGGACATGCTCATCGGTTCGGGCTCCCTGGACGTCATCGTCATTGACTCCGTGGCGGCCCTTGTGCCCCGTGCCGAAATTGAAGGCGACATGGGTGACAGCCACGTTGGCCTGCAGGCCCGCCTCATGAGCCAGGCTCTACGTAAGATCACCGGGCGCCTGAGCCAGACCAAGACGACCGCCATCTTCATCAACCAGCTGCGGGAGAAAATCGGTGTGTTCTTCGGCAGCCCCGAAACGACCACCGGTGGCAAGGCGCTGAAGTTCTATGCGTCAATCCGCCTTGACATTCGGCGCATCCAGACCTTGAAAGAGGGTGCCGACGCCGTTGGCAACCGCACCAAGGTCAAGGTCGTCAAGAACAAAATGGCCCCACCGTTCAAGATCGCCGAGTTCGACATCATCTATGGTGTAGGCATTTCGCGTGAAGGCGGAATCATCGACATGGGTGTCGAACACGGCATCATCCGCAAATCAGGTTCCTGGTACACCTATGACGGCGACCAGCTGGGACAGGGCATGGAGAACTCACGGCGCTTTTTGAAGGACAACCCGGAGCTGGCAGATGAACTGGAGCGTCTCATCAAGGCAAAGCTGGGAGTGGGCGTCATTGCCGAGACTGAAGAAGAAGCAGCCCCCAAACTCAAAGCAGTTGACGGCTTCTAGGAAACTTGAGTGAATAGCGCCCGCCCGGCACCGGAACTGGACCCCGACGCGAATCCCGCGTCGGTGGCCCGGTCCATTGTGCTGCGACAGTTGGCGAATTCCGCCAAGAGCAGGCACCAATTGAGCCAAAAGCTTGCCGAACGTAACATTCCCGAAGATGTGGCCGAAGCCGTGCTCGACCGATTTGAAGCGGTCAAGCTCATCGATGATGGCGACTTTGCGCAGATGTGGGTGCGCAGCAGGTCCCAGCACAAGTCACTGGCTCGGGGCGCCTTGAAGCGGGAATTGGCTGACAAGGGCATTGCGCCGGAACTGGCCGGAGCAGCCCTGGCCCAGATCGATGATGACACCGAACTCGAGCAGGGCAAGGAGCTCGTACGCCGCAAGCTGCGGGGTTCGATCGATCTGAATGACCGGCTGGAGCGTGAGAAGTACACGCGCCGCTGGGTGGGTATGCTGGCGCGCAAGGGATTCAACCCGTCCCTGGCATTTGGCATGGTTTCCGACGTCATTGAAGCGAGCCTGCAAGATGACTAACAGGCATGCATTTTTGCAACGAATCCTTGTCGCCTGTGCTGCGGCAGGGGTTGTTGCTGCCTGCTCCTTCTTCGCCGTACCGGCGCAGGCCGAGGACGGTCCGCCCTCTGGATTTCCCAGCTGGTCCGACGTGGAGAAAACCAAGAATGACGCGGCGGCCGCTGCCGCACAGGTCGGCAATATTTCACAACTGCTGGACATGCTGGACAACGAGGCCGGCGTTCTGGGGGATGCCGCCGTCCAGGCAGGGGCCGACTACGCTACGACCCAACAAACACTTGATGCGGTGACCGCGCAAGTCACCATCCTGAACGCCCAAGCGCAAAGGGCCGACGAGCAAGCCCAGCAGTACACGCGAGAAGCAGTCGCCGTAGCGGTGCAAAGCTACAAGAACGGCGGGGCGAACTTCGGGGTCATTGCTACCATCGCGGACCTGGAATCGGCAAAGAATCTCAACGGGGTGGACTTGCTGCAGAAAATCGGTGAACGGTCGGCCATCAAGGCAGCCCGCGCCAGCGAATCGCAAGCAGCGGCTACCGAATTGCAAAAGACGCGGGAATCCGCACTGGTAGTCCACAAGGAATTGACCGCCCAAGCAGTGACTGCCCGGGACGCTGCAGTGGCCGCGCAATCTGCCCTGAACCGGCAGATCGAAACCCAACAAGAACAAAGCAGCACCCTTGTCGCTCAACTGGCGTTCTTGAAGGGCACCTCCGATGCGCAGGAACGCGAATACCGCCAGGGCCAAACTGCGCTGGCACATTACGAACAAGTCCAGGACGCCAAACGCAAAGCGGATGATGCCGCCCGGCGCGCCGTCGAGGCGGAAAACAACACCCCAAAGCATCAGTCGCTGCCGGAGTCCAAACCGTTTCCCGACCCAGTGCCAGCACCCTCCCCGAAACCGGTTCCAGCACCGAAACCTGTGCCTGAAGCAGCCCCGCAGCCAGCGCCCGAACCCATCGTGCCGGAGCCGCCTGTGGTAACCCCACCCGGCGGATCGGGAGCCCTGGAACCCAACCTCCCCGGTGGGGCAGTCAACGACCCCGCAGGCGCCAAGGCTTACGCTGCCGGCTCGCTGGGCTCCTTTGGATGGGGGCAGGACCAATTCCAGTGCCTCGATAATCTGTGGGAACGGGAATCCAATTGGCGCACCAATGCCACCAACCCCTCTAGCGGGGCCTATGGAATCGCCCAGGCGCTGCAGCCCAGCAGGTACGGCGATGTCGGCAATGACTGGCTCACCAACTATCGGACACAAGTCACCTGGGGCCTTGGCTATATCCAGGGCCGGTACGGTTCGCCCTGCGGCGCATGGGACCATTCCCAAACCATCGGCTGGTACTGATTCCCAGCTGATTAGGTTGACTGGCTCGCCAGCGGCTCGCCAGCGGCCCGTCCAACGGGTCCCTCGGTTCAACGGTCCCTCGGTGCGGTGGGCCGAGCCCGCCCACTCAGCCCACCCACGCAGCCTGCCCACCGCTCGGGCGGTTTAGCCTATACGCGGTGACAGGTCTTAAGCTTGTACGGTGAGCCTGATCCAAGACAGCGTTGATTCTTCCGCAACCGTAGCAATCGCAGCAACCCCTGCCAGCCAGCCCCGCACGTACCAGGTGCGCACCTACGGCTGCCAAATGAACGTCCATGACTCCGAGCGCATGGCCGGGTTGCTGGAAACGGCGGGCATGGTCGCCTTCGATGATTCAAATGCCACAGGTGAACTTGACGGGCACGGCCAGCCCGTGGGCCCCAGCGCGGACGTCGTCGTATTCAACACCTGCGCCGTCCGCGAGAACGCCGACAACAAGCTCTACGGCAACCTGGGCATGCTGGCCCATGTCAAGGAAAGCAATCCAGGCATGCAGATCGCCGTGGGCGGCTGCCTGGCGCAAAAGGACAGGGACACCATCCAAAAACGCGCCCCCTGGGTGGATGTTGTCTTTGGCACGCACAACGTAGGCGCCCTGCCGGTCCTGCTGGAACGCGCCCGCCACAACACCGACGCGCAGATGGAAATTCTGGAATCCCTCGACGTCTTCCCCTCCACGCTGCCCACTAAACGTGATGCGGTCTACTCCGGCTGGGTCTCCATCTCCGTGGGCTGCAACAACACCTGCACCTTCTGCATCGTGCCCTCCCTGCGCGGCAAGGAGCGCGACCGCCGGCCCGGTGAGATCCTGGCCGAAATCCAGGCCCTGGTGGACGACGGCGCCATCGAGGTCACGCTGCTGGGCCAAAACGTGAACTCCTACGGCGTCGAGTTCGGTGACCGCCTCGCCTTCGGCAAGCTGCTGCGCGCCTGCGGGCAGATCGAGGGCCTGGAGCGGGTGCGTTTCACCAGCCCGCACCCGGCAGCCTTCACCGACGACGTCATCGCCGCCATGGCCGAGACCCCCAACGTCATGCCCCAGCTGCACATGCCGCTGCAGTCCGGCTCCGACAAGGTACTCAAGGACATGCGCCGCTCCTACCGCTCCGCGAAATTCCTGGGCATCCTGGACAAGGTGCGCGAACAGATGCCGCACGCCGCCATTTCCACCGACATCATCGTCGGCTTCCCTGGCGAGACCGAGGAGGACTTCCAAGCCACGCTCGACGTCGTTGAAAAGTCACGCTTTGCCACCGCCTTCACCTTCCAATACTCCAAGCGCCCCGGCACACCCGCCGCCGATCTCCCGGATCAGCTGCCCAAGGACGTGGTCCAGGAACGCTTCCTGCGCCTGACCGCGCTGCAGGATCGGATCGCTGCCGAGGAAAACGCCAAGCAGCTCGGCCGCCAGGTCGAGGTCATGGTCACGGCACAATCCGGGCGCAAGGCGGCTGAAACAAACCGGCTGTCCGGCCGTGCCCAGGACCAGCGCCTCGTCCACTTCAGTGTCCCCGACGGTGCTGAAACACCGCGCCCCGGCGATCTTGTCACGCTCACCATTACGGAGGCTGCGGCCTTCCACCTCGTCGCTGACCCCACCGTGGCTGACTACAAGCTGCGCCGCTCGCGTGCAGGAGACGCCTGGGATCTCGCCCAGGCTGATTCCTGCGGCACGCCCACCACCGGAACGTCCGACGGCGCCCGGCCGAAAGTCAGCCTGGGCATGCCTTCGCTTCCGGTCCGGACAGCGTGAGCCAACAGTACGCAGCTCCCCAGGGGAGCAGACCGGCAGCCCTTCCCTTGGTGGCGATTGTGGGCCCCACCGGCTCCGGCAAGTCGGAACTGGCCCTGGCGCTGGCAGAACATTTTGACGGTGAAGCCGTCAACGCAGACTCCATGCAGTTTTACCGAGGCATGGACATCGGCACGGCCAAGCTGGCGTTCGCGGAACGGCGCGGCGTCCCGCACCACCTGATGGACTTCCTCAGCGTCCGCGAGGACACCACGGTGGCCGCGTTCCAGCAATTGGCCCGCACGGCCATCGCAGACATCCGCTCCCGCGGCAAGCTGCCCATCCTGGTGGGCGGCTCGGGGCTCTACAACAGGGCCGCCATTGACGTCCTGGAATTTCCGGGCACCGATCCGCAGCTCAGGGCAGCCCTTGAGGCGGAGCTGGAACGGTACGGGCTGCCCGCGATGCTGGCCCGCCTGACTGTGGTGGACCCGGTGTCCGCAGCCCGCATCAACGACGGCAAGCGCGTGGTGCGGGCCCTTGAAGTCCACCAGCTGACCGGCAGGGCCTTCAGCTCCTTCATGCCACAGCGCCAGTACGTGTGCCCCACGGTGCAGATTGGACTGAACGGCGACAGGGGCGATCTTCACCAACGCCTGGCCGGGCGCGTGCATCGAATGGTGGAACAGGGACTGCTCGATGAGGTTGCAGCGCTCATTCCCGAAGGTTTGCGCGAGGGCCGCACCGCCCACAAGGCGCTGGGCTACCAGCAATTTCTGCGCGTCCTTGACGGCGAATCCACAGTGGCGGAAGCCAGTGAGGAGACCATTATCGCCACCCGCCAATTTGCCCGCCGCCAGCTCACCTGGTTCCGTGGCGACCCCCGCGTGCACTGGCTTGACTGGTCCGCGCCGGATCTTGGCACGGCCGCCGCAGCCCTCGTGTCTGGCGTGCTTTAGTCTTAAAACATGACTTCACCCGAAACCTCCCTGACAGGCATGCGCTTTTCCAAAGGCCATGGCACCGGCAACGACTTTGTGCTGTTGGCCGACCCGGACGGCACCCGTGGGCTGTCGCCGGAGCAGATCGCCAGGCTGTGCGACCGCCACCGCGGACTCGGCGGCGACGGGCTGATCCGGGCCGTTCGCTCCCGGCACGTGCCCGAAGGTGCCGCGTTGTTGGCAGCCCAGCCGGATGCTGAGTGGTTCATGGATTATTACAACGCCGACGGCTCACGCTCTGAAATGTGCGGCAACGGGGTGCGCGTCTTCGTGCACTTTCTGCTTGCGCAGGGCCTCGTGGAGCTGGGAGCCGGCGACGAGCTGGCCATTGGCACGCGTGCCGGTGTCAAGGTGGTGACCCGGACTGCTGACGGCTACCGCGTGGACATGGGGCCCTGGGATTTCATCCACCCCGAGGACGCCGCCGTGCGCGGCACTGATTCCCTGGTGGAGGCGGCCGGTCTGCCGGTGCAGCGCCCCGCCTTGTCCATAACCATGGGCAACCCCCACACGGTGGTGGCGCTGGCTGACCTTGCCGAACTGGCGGCCGTGAACCTCACCACCGCGCCCGCCGTGGCACCGCTTCCCCCGCACGGAACGAACGTGGAGTTTGCGGTGCCGGCCGAGCCGTTGGTGATGGACGACGTCGGACACATCAGTATGCGCGTCCACGAACGTGGCGTGGGGGAGACGCTGTCCTGCGGTACGGGTGCCTGTGCCGCGGCTGCCGCCACCCGGTTCTGGGCCGGAAGCCAGGCGCCGGACTCATGGCTGGTCGCGGTGCCCGGCGGCGTGGTGGGTGTGCGGTTTTTCCAGGGGCCCGGGGGGCGTGAGCACGTGGAACTCAGTGGTCCTGCCGTCATGGTGGCCGAAGGCGTGCTTGCCGAAGGGCTGCTGCCTTAGGTGTTGCTGCGGGTTACCCGGAGAATGCGGAACGCCTTGTGCGTGGAGTCACGGCTGACGGTGAAACCGGCCTCCGGGAAGTGGTCGGCCAATTCGGCTGCGAGCCAACGCTGCAAGGAATCCGAGCCAAGGTTCTTTTGTACCACCAGGTAGGCGTTGCCGTGCTGCGCCAGCCGGGGCAGCCACATGAGCAGGATCGAGTGCAGCTCGGACTTGCCTACCCGGATCGGCGGATTGGACCAGATGGTGTTGAAGCGCAGGTCCGGGTCGACGGCGTCGGGCGTTGACGCCTTCACATTATCCAGCCCGAGCGCCTTGGCGTTGTCCTGGGTCAGTTCGATGGAGCGCTCGTTGACGTCCACGGCGTAAACGGTTGTGTCCGGGGACCGCAGGGCCAAGGTCAGGGCGATGGGGCCCCAGCCGCAGCCAATGTCGAGCAGATTGCCTTCTGTGGCTGGCGGCGGCGCCTCGTTGAGCAGGATGATGGTTCCCTTGTCCACGCCGTCGGGGCTGAAGATGCCACCCGCCGTTTGGAGCTGGCGTTTTTCCCCGGCCAGGACCACGCTGAGGGGTCGACGTTTCATCGGCGTCGCCGGTTGTGAACTGAAATAGTGCTCTGCACCCTGAGTACCCATAGTCATGCCAGATTAGTGCCCAAATCCGTGTTTGTGTATCTAGGCGCACCTAACCGCAGCACCGTTTATCCACAGGAATGTGGTTGCGAAGGTGTGCGTGTGGGCGGGCCGGACTACGATTGAGGGTAAGCGCCTATAAGGAGAATATGTCCAACGCATCTGCACACCATGGTTCCGACGATAAATCACAGCCCAAAAGCGGCGGAACAACACCGCACGGTCCCGACGAATCCGCGCAGGAACTCTCTGCCGCCGAGATTGAGGCGGTCATTGACCGGATCCTGGCCAAGGATGCGGCGGCTGGCCATGCTGTGCGTGCAGAGTCCGAGCTTGAGGAGCAGGACCCCTATGAGGGAACACCGACAGCCCGGCCCTTGGCTGGTTCGGCACAGGCCGTTTCCTCACTTGATTTTCAGCACAGCCGCTTTGACGGTGACCAAAGTGAACTGGCAGACCGCAAGGCCCTGCGCCGCCAGGCGAGTTTGTCCACCGAACTTGAAGACGTTTCCGAAGTTGAATACCGCCAGCTGAGGCTGGAACGGGTGGTCTTGGCCGGGCTGTGGTCCGGCGGGACCATGGCGGACGCCGAGAACTCCCTGCGGGAGCTGGCCGCCCTGGCTGAAACGGCCGGTTCTGAGGTTCTGGACGGGTTGGTGCAGCGCCGTGCCAAACCCGACCCGGCCACTTTCCTTGGACAGGGAAAGGCGCAGGAGCTCAAGGAAATCGTTCATGCCACGGGCGCTGACACAGTGATTATTGACGGGGATCTCTCCCCGTCGCAGCGGCGCACGCTGGAAGAAGTCGTCAAGGTCAAGGTTATTGACCGCACCGCCTTGATCCTTGACATCTTTGCCCAGCATGCCCAGTCACGTGAAGGCCGTGCCCAGGTTGAACTGGCGCAGATGGAATACCTGCTGCCGAGGCTTCGCGGCTGGGGTGAGTCCATGTCCCGCCAGGCCGGCGGCCGGGTTGGCGCCGCTGGTGGCGGCATCGGCTCGCGCGGTCCAGGTGAAACCAAAATGGAGCTTGACCGGCGCAAGATCCGCAACCGCATGGCCAAGCTGCGCCGTGAAATTGCTGCCATGGCGCCCGCCAGGGAAACCAAGCGCGCCAACCGCAAGCGCAACAGTGTTCCTTCAGTTGCCATTGCCGGCTACACCAACGCGGGTAAGTCATCGCTGCTGAACCGCCTGACGGACGCTGGTGTGCTCGTTGAAAACGCGTTGTTCGCCACCCTTGACCCCACGGTCCGGAAAACCGAGACTGCCGATGGCCTCGGGTACACCTTGGTGGACACCGTGGGCTTTGTCCGCGCCCTGCCCACTCAGCTCGTTGAGGCCTTCCGCTCAACACTGGAAGAAGTGGCCGATGCAGACCTGATCCTGCACATTGTGGACGCCTCACACCCTGATCCCGAAGGGCAGATCTCAGCCGTGCGATCGGTGTTTGCCGAGGTTGGTGCACTGCAGATCCCCGAGATCATCATCCTGAACAAGGCTGACATTGCCGATCCCTTCGTCGTTGAACGGCTGCGCCAGCGAGAACCCCGCACCGTGGTGGTCTCGGCACGCACGGGACAGGGCATCCAGGAGCTCCTTGACGCGATCAGCGAAGGCATTCCGCACCCCAGCGTCTTGTTGACACTGATGATTCCCTACGACCGCGGCGATGTTTTGAACAAGCTGCATCGCAGCGACGCTGAAATTGTCAGCCTGGAACATGGCGAGCACGGCACGCTTGCCAGCGTTCGGGTCCGTGAGGACCTGGCTGCTGAAGTTGAACCGTTTGTCCACCATGCCTGAGAGCGAATTGTCACAGCAGGCCCTGGAGCTTTTGGACCGCGCAGTGGCCACCATGGGTGGCCAACGCCGCGACGGCCAGCATGAAATGGTGCGCAAGGTCGTCGCCGCCATTGAGAACGGCGAACACCTGTTGGTCCAGGCGGGAACCGGCACCGGAAAATCCCTCGCATACCTGATTCCGCTCATCGTCCATGCCTTGACAAGCGACAAACCCTCAGTGGTGGCCACGGCCACGCTTGCCCTGCAGGCCCAGATTGTCGGGCGTGACGTGCCTCGCCTGCTGGCCGCCTTGGATCCGGTGCTGCCGCGACCCATCGACGTGGCCCTGGTCAAGGGGCGCAGCAACTATGTCTGCAAGCAGAAGTTGGGCGGCGGCTTCCCCACCGAGGACACGGGGGAGGGTGCCCTGTTCAGCTTGGGCGAGGACACCAGCGTTGCCCACCTGCCGGCGGCCGGAACGGGCCCCACCTCGGCGCTGGGCAGGGAAGTGGTGCGGCTGCGTGAATGGGCGCAGGACACGGACACCGGAGACCGCGACGAACTTGTCCCCGGCGTCACGGACAAGGCCTGGCGGCAGGTCTCCGTCACGTCCATGGAATGCCTGGGCGCGGCGAAATGCCCCCTGGCCACCGAGTGCTTCTCCGAACTGGCCAGGGCTCGCGGGGCCGACGCGGACATTGTGGTGACCAACCATGCCATGCTGGCCATCAGCGCCTTCGAGGGCATTGCCGTTCTGCCCGAATATGATGTTGTGGTTGTCGACGAAGCCCACGAGCTGCAGGACCGGGTCACGGGGGCCGTTACGGGACAGCTCTCTGTCCAGATGGTGCAGGCCGCAGCCTCCAGCACGCGCAAGCACACGGGCGTTTCCGTTGATGCGCTGCACGCCAGCGCCACGGCACTGGACTTTGTCCTCGCCGGTGTCGCCGAAGGGCTCATGCCCAACGGCCTCAACGAAGCACAGAGCCAGGCCATTGAGCAGGTCCGTGATGCCGTCCGTGCGGCGTTGTCGGATTCGAAACCCGACGGCAACGCGTCCGTCGACGGCGGGCGTTCCATCGCCAGGTCACGGCTGAACCTGATCTTTGACTTGTGCGAACGCCTTTTGGCGGCAGCGGATGCCCGTGAAGTGGTGTGGGCATCGCGCCCCGGCACCTTCGCCCCGGGCAAGGGCTACCAAAAGGCGGATGCCAGCGAACCCGCCGTCATCAACATCGCCCCGCTCAGTGTTGCCATGAAGCTGCGTGAGGGCCTTTTTGCCGAGCGCACCGTGGTGCTGACTTCCGCCACTCTGGCCATCGGCGACTCCTTCCAAGCCACGGCCGGGGGACTGGGCCTGCTCGGTCCCAGCGCACCCAGCTGGAGCGGGGCCGACGTCGGATCTCCCTTCGACTACCCCAAGCAAGGCATGCTGTATGTGGCGGCGCACCTGCAAAAACCAGGCTTTGGCACCTCGCCTGAGCAATTGGATGAACTGGCTGCGCTGATCACGGCCGCCGGCGGCGGCACCCTGGCCTTGTTCTCCTCCCGGCGGGCAGCGGAGGATGCGGCAGAGAAACTGCGCAAGAAACTGAAGGTGAAGATCCTGTGCCAGGGAGATTCATCCATGTCCGGGCTGATCAAGGAATTTGCCGACGAACCGGACACCTGCCTGTTCGGCACCATGTCGTTGTGGCAAGGCGTTGACGTGCAGGGAGCCTCGTGCCGGCTCGTGGTGATTGATAGAATCCCGTTCCCTCGCCCAGATGACCCGCTGGTCACCGCCCGCGCCCGCGCTGTGGCGCAAAGCGGCGGGGACGGCTTCATCGCTATCTCCGCAACACATGCCGCCGTGCGGCTGGCACAGGGCGTGGGCCGCCTGATCCGCTCAAGCGAGGACCGCGGCGTGGTGGCAGTACTCGACTCACGCCTTGCAAACGCCAGCTATGGGGGATTTCTGCGGGCTGCCCTGCCACCATTCTGGTCCACCAAGGACCGCACAGTTGCCCTGTCGGCACTGCAGCGGCTATCCGGCAAATAGCGGCACGGACATGCAGATCAGCTACGACGCGCCGGCAGACGCAGCTTATATCCGGCTTGGCGGGCCCCTCACGCCCGGGCAGGCAAGCCAGCAACTTCACTCAATTCAAACTCCGGGAGGTCGAGGCGAAATCACGTTGGATTTTGATGACGCCGGCCACCTGCTTGGAGTTGAGGTGCTGTCTGCCTCGGCTGTGCTCTCCCCGGAAGTGCTGGCGGCTGCGACAGCACTGGACTAAATAGCAGCTCAAGGGGTGCCGTTCTCCGCTGAAAAAATGGCAGCAATGGTGGCAGCAATGTAGAGGGCACCCCGCCGGGCGGCGGGGTGCCCTCTACATTGCTGCCACCAAGCTGGAAAGCCGAGCGGTTAGAGGCTGCGGAGCACCGAGACCACTTTGCCCATGATGGTGGCATGGTCGCCAAGGATGGGCTCATAGCGGGTGTTTTGCGGCAGCAGCCAGATGTGGCCGTCGCGCTGGCGGAACGTCTTCACCGTGGCTTCGTCTTCGAGAAGCGCGGCCACGATGTCGCCATTGTTTGCCGTTTTCTGCTGCCGTATCACCACCCAGTCACCGTCGCAGATGGCGGCATCGATCATGGAATCCCCCTGCACCTTGAGCATGAACAGCTCACCGCTGCCCACGATTTGGCGTGGCAGCGGCATGATGTCATCCACCGCCTGATCGGCCAGGATGGGTCCGCCGGCCGCTATGCGCCCGACAAGCGGCACAAAGGCGGTGTCCGAGGAACTGCTGAGTTCGGCAAAGTTCAGGCCGTTGGAACTGCGCAACGCCTTGGGGGAGCTGACGCCCTGAATCTCAACGTTGCCGTCGTCCAGGACGAGGGGGATGAGCACTTCCATGGCACGGGGCCGCTTGGGATCGCGGCGCAAGTAGCCGTGGCGTTCGAGCTGGGTCAGCTGGTGCGTGACACTCGACAGGCTGGCAAGCCCAACGGAGTCGCCGATCTCACGCATGGAGGGCGGATAGCCCTTGTCTGCAATGGAGCGCTGGATGCACTCAAGGATCTTCTTTTGCCGAACGGTGAGCCCCTTCATGCCGGCGCGGCTGGGTGCCTGGGGGATGCGGTGCGGTGGGTCTGGAAGCTCCATGATTCCGTAGGTCCTTTCGTGGCTGCGCTGAACAATGTCAGTGCCTGCTGGTGGACTGCATCTAGCGGCCAATCCTTGTTCCACAAGTTTAAGCCACATAGGTGCCAATTTCAAACATTTGTTCGATCAGGTCTTGGCAAGTGTCGTCCATAGGTGCTAAAACTGTACTAGTAGCCAAATAGAACATACGTTCTATCGAAGATATGAAGCATGGAATTTTGATCCTAGAGGTGTTGGTGGCCCTGGGCGCAGTTCCACAGCGAAAGGAGCAGACATCATGAATGCAATGGTTATCACGGCAACATCATTCAACGGCGGACGAGGCAACGGACACCTCGTCCGGCCGAACAGCCGCCCGTCCATTGCCGGGGGGCGCCGACTGCAGCTCACCCGGCGCGGCCGGCTCGTGTTCTTCGGCATCCCGGCGCTCGTCATGGCCGCCGCACTGCTGTTCATTTCCCTGGGCGTCTTCGTTGGCTCCATTGCCAGCCCGGCGCACGCATCGGCTCAATTCCCTGTGACTGACATGGCCGACTACGCCACTACGGTGACTGTCCTGCAAGGGGACAGTCTCTGGAGCATCGCTGGCGAAAGCAACCCCGCCCGCAATATTCGGGAGGTTGTCCAGGAAATTGTGGCCTTGAATGATCTCGGTGCGGGCGTGCTGCAGGCCGGCCAGCAGTTGTTCGTCCCGCTACCCAAGTAGCCCCCGGGACGCAATACAGATAGCCCCCGCACGGAATCCAGGTAGCCCAAGGCCGCCTCAGGGCGAGCTGAAGATGTCCGCCTGGTGTCACCGTTTCGAACTTTCACCGGCACAGCAATTAAGCTGAAGTCATGGATCAGTTCGAACTCTTAGCGCAATTGCCCCTCCGTGACGATCTTCGCGGCCAGCACCCTTATGGTGCGCCACAGATTGATGTGCCGATTCTACTGAACGTCAACGAAAACACCTTTGGCGTCCCGGATGATGCCAAGAAGGCAATTCTGAACGCGGTTGCGACGGAGCTGGACAACCTCAACCGCTACCCCGACCGTGAATTCACCGTCCTGCGCCAGGAGCTGGCAGCCTACCTGGGCCATGGGCTCAGCGAAGATAACCTCTGGGCCGCCAACGGTTCCAACGAGGTGCTCCAACAGATTCTGCAGGCCTTTGGTGGTCCGGGCCGGAGTGCCATGGGTTTCCCGCCCACATATTCCATGTACCCGCTGCTCGCCAGTGGCACCGGAACCGGCTATGTTGCCGGTGTGCGTGCACCCGACTACAGCCTCTCGGCAGAGTCCGCCGCTGCGCAGGTGCGTGAGCAGGCGCCCAACGTTGTCTTCCTCTGCTCACCCAACAACCCCACGGGAACTGCCCTGGGCCTGGATGTGGTGAAGGCGGTTTACGAGGCGGGCGAAGCGTCGCAGGCCATCATCATTGTCGATGAGGCTTATGCCGAGTTCTCCCACACCGGCACCGAAAGCGCCCTGGGACTTCTTCCGGGCCGCCCCCGGCTGGTAGTCTCCCGCACCATGAGCAAGGCCTTCGCCCTGGCCGGCGCCCGGCTCGGCTACCTGGCGGCAACGCCGGAAGTCACCGACGCACTGCGGCTTGTGCGCCTGCCCTACCACCTCTCCGCCATTACCCAGGCAACTGCAGTGGCCGCGCTGCGCAACTCCACCTCACTGCTGGCCAATGTTGAGTCGATCAAGGTCCAGCGCGACCGGATCGTGGCGGAACTGACCGAACTCGGGCTGACCCCCGCGCCGTCCGACTCAAACTTTGTGTTCTTTGGCGGGCTGGAAAACCCCCACGAGGTGTGGGAGGCGCTGCTGGCCGACGGTGTCCTGATTCGCGACGTCGGCATCCCGGGGCACCTGCGCGTAACCGCAGGAACCGAAGCCGAAACAACCGCGTTCCTCTCCGGGCTCCGCGCCATCCTTGCCGGCTAGCGCCCAGGTGGGTTCCGGCGTCGGAGGCTGAAAAGCGACCATCGGATGGACTGGTTGGGCAATAGCTGCCCCTCTCTCCTAAACTGGTGTTAAACACAACGACGTTTGTGCGCCTGCTGCTGCCCTGCACCGCTTGGCCGGTGGCGCACATGAATCTAAGGACTGCTGCAATGACTGAGACCATGCCCGGCCAGGGACGGAGCGCCCGTTTGGAGAGGGCCACGAGCGAGTCAAGCGTCATGGTTGAGATCAACCTTGACGGGACAGGGGTGTCGAGCATTGACACCTCCGTGCCGTTCTACGATCACATGCTCACGGCGCTGTCCAAGCACTCCCTGATCGACATGAACATCAAAGCCACCGGCGACACCCACATCGACGCCCACCACACGGTTGAAGATGTAGCCATCTCCCTCGGCGAGGTCTTGAAGGTCGCGTTGGGCAACAAGGCCGGCATCCGTCGCTTTGGCGAGGCCACCGTGCCGCTGGACGAGGCGCTGGCAAACGCCGTGGTTGACCTGTCCGGCCGCCCGTACCTGGTGCACAGCGGCGAGCCTGCAGGCCAGGAATACCACCTGATCGGCGGCCACTTCACCGGCTCCCTGACCCGGCACGTCTTTGAAGCCATCACGTTGCACGCCCAGATCTGCCTGCACATGACCCTCATCGCAGGCCGCGACCCGCACCACATCGTCGAAGCCCAGTTCAAGGCCTTTGCCCGTGCACTGCGCTCGGCCGTTGAAGCCGACCCCCGCGTTACCGGCATCCCGTCCACGAAGGGCCTTTTGTGAGCTCTGAAGCAACAACAGCCGTAAAGCCCACCGTCACCGTCCTTGACTACGGTTCCGGGAACGTCCGTTCGGCCGTGCGCGCCCTGGAACGCGCCGGTGCAACCGTCACGCTCAGCGCCAAGGCCGACGACGTGCTCAACGCCGACGGACTGGTGGTCCCCGGCGTGGGCGCCTTCGGTTCCGTCATGGATGAGCTGAAAAACGTTGACGCCCTGCGCATGATCGGCCGCCGCGTGGCCGGCGGGCGTGCCGTACTGGGCATTTGCGTTGGCATGCAGGTCCTTTTTGATGCCGGCGTGGAGCATGGCGTGCACCGTGAAGGCATGGGGGAGTGGCCGGGGACGGTTGAACTGTTGCCGGCCGACGTCGTTCCGCACATGGGTTGGAACACCGTCAGGGCGCCGGAGGGTTCCCTGCTGTTTGACGGTGTGGAGGAGGAGCGCTTCTACTTTGTGCACTCCTACGGTGTGCAAAAGTGGGACTTTGAGGTACTCCAGCCCAAGATGCGCCCGCCCATGGTGACCTGGTCCGAACACGGGGCGCCCTTCATCGCCGCCGTCGAAAACGGGCCGCTGTGCGCAACACAGTTCCACCCGGAAAAATCCGGCGACGCCGGAGCCCGGCTGCTGCGCAACTGGGTCACGTCACTGAGCAAGGCGGTGCGCTAATGTGGTCGTTGCTCCTGATGGGCCTGGCCGGCCTGCTCATTGGCGGGGCGTACACGTTTTATCAGCAAAAAGCAGCCCGATGGATCCCCATCAGCTTTGCCGCCCTCGCCGTCATGGCGCTGGTGGCCGCATACCTCTTTACCCAGTAGGAACCGGCACCGCCGCTTCCCCTTCGCAGTGAAAATTCACAGTACAAACGACGTTGAGGATCCCATGACCACCCCCATTTTGGAATTGTTGCCCGCCGTGGATGTCGCTGACGGCCAGGCAGTGCGCCTGGTTCAAGGCGAGGCCGGCTCGGAAACCAGCTATGGCTCACCCCTGGAAGCAGCGCTGAACTGGCAAAACGATGGCGCCGAATGGGTCCACCTCGTTGACCTGGATGCTGCGTTCGGCCGCGGCTCCAACGTGGAGCTGCTGCGTGAAATGGTGCAAAGCCTCACCGTCAAGGTTGAGCTCTCCGGTGGCATCCGCGACGACGCGTCCCTGGAAGCTGCGCTCGAACTGGGCGTGGGCCGCGTGAACCTGGGCACCGCCGCATTGGAGAACCCCGAGTGGACGGCCAAGGTGATCGACCGCTTTGGTGAGAAGATCGCCGTCGGACTTGATGTTCGCGGCACCACCCTGGCCGGCCGTGGCTGGACCAAGGAAGGCGGGGACATCTGGGAAGTCCTGGCCCGCCTCGAGGATGCCGGCTGCGCCCGCTACGTGGTCACCGACGTCACCAAGGACGGCACCCTGCGCGGTCCCAACGTGGAACTGTTGCGTGAAATGTGCACGCGCACGTCCAAGCCGGTGGTCGCCTCCGGAGGCATTTCCAGCCTGGAAGACCTCCGTGTGCTGCGCGAACTCGTAGGCGAAGGTGTTGAGGGTGCCATCATCGGCAAGGCGCTCTACTCCGGCCAGTTCACCCTGCCGGAAGCCCTCGACGTTGCAGGCCGCCGCTAAATCATGACTGAACTGCCCAAGAAGGCGCTGCCCGGACATATCGCCGCAGCCCTGGCCGGAGCCGGTGGCACCACCGACTCCGCCGGGCAGGCCTGGGCGGGCCGTGACCTGCCGGCGCAGGAAATGTACCATAACTTTGACGCGGACGACGGCGCCATGGACTCAGCGTTTGCCGCCGCCGTGGCGGAGCTCGCCGCAGGCAACGGCACGGAGGCGGCGGTCGTTGCCTCGCTGGCCCACGCACGCGTTTTTATCCCCATTGTGGCCCAGCTGGCCGAGCAAACAGTGGGGGAGAACGGGCTCGTCTCCGACAAGGAGTCGGACATGGCGCTCGTGACTTTGCAGGGCCCGGACGGGCGGCGGGCCCTTCCTGCCTTCTCCCATGCTGACGCCCTGACACGGTGGCATCCCGAGGCGCGGCCGGTGGCTGTCTATGCAGCCCGGGCGGCGTTGTCGGCCGTTGCCGAGGAAGCCCAGCTGATGGTTGTGGACCCTGGCTCACAGCGTCCGTTTGTGCTCCGCCGCCCCGCTTTGTGGGCCCTTGCCCAGCAAAACGACTGGCTGCCCAGCTACGCCGACCCGGCCGTTGCCGAGGTACTGGAGCGGTCAGTGGACGATTTAGGCCACCCTGCCGTGGTCGCCATTTCCGCCAGTGCAGGACAGGGCATACAATCCCATTGGGACACCGACACTGAACCGTCTGGACGGTTGGTATCGGGCGGCGGAACCGGACCGGAACTGTGCGTCACCCTCACCCTTTTACCCGGACTTGATCAGTCCGCGGTCAATGGTGTGCTCGAGCATTTACAAAACTTCTGGGCAGGCAATGAAGTCTTTGCCCACGCAGTCGATTCCGTCCAGCTTCGGCTTCGACACCAACAGACCTAGCCCGTCACAAAAAGCGCCGACGCTCTCTTGTGATGGTTCATAAGAGAGACCGGTTCCCACTGTGAATTTCGCCGCCTACCGCGAAATCCTTGCCCTCGCGCCCGTGCGCAGGCTGCTTATAGTTGCCATGTTTGCCCGCATTCCCCATGCCGCTGCCGGCGTGCTGCTGACCTTGCACGTGGTGGAGACCATGAATCTCAGCTACGCCGCTGCCGGCGGCATTGCCGCAGCCATCACGATCGGCATGGCCATTGGTGCGCCGTGGCGCGGCCGCCTTGTCGACATCTACGGATTGCGGCGGGCCCTGGTCCCCTCGGTAGTGGCCGAAGTAACCGTGTGGGGCATTGCACCGTTCCTGAACTTTCAATTCCTGGTGGTGGCAGCCTTCATTGGCGGGCTCTTTGCCGTGCCCATCTTCTCCGTGGTGCGGCAGGCGCTGAGCGTCATGGTGCCCACTGAACAACGCCGCACGGCCTACGCCCTGGACTCCATGGGCGGAGAGATCACCTTCATGATCGGCCCGGCAGCTGGTGTCATGCTCGCCACCACCACCCACACAGTGGTTGGCCTGGTCATCATTGGTGTCACCGCCTCCATGGCCGGCGTGTTCCTCATGTGGTTCAACCCGCCCACCCGAACCGGGCAGAAGGGCTCCTTTGTATCCATGGAAGCACCCGAGGTGCAACCGGAGGATGCCATTGAGAACCGGCCCGCCCCCAATCTCAAGGGCAGGAACATCTTTGCCCGCATCTGGGGCGGCACCCGGCATAACCTGCGATGGGTCAACATCGCCGTCCTGGCCATCCTGGGAACCTCGCTGGGCGCTGGCCTGGTCCTGGCCGGCACCAACGTGGGCATGGTCGCCGTCATGCGTGAAAATGACCTGGTGGGCGACCTGGGCATTGTGTTCATCTTCTGGTGCGGCGCCTCGATCGTCGGCGGCGTCATCTACGGCGCGCTCAAGCGCTCCATCAACCCGTTGTGGCTGCTCATGGCCATGGCCATCCTGATCATCCCCATGGGATTCGCAACGAACGCCTGGACCTTGGGGCTGCTCTCCATCCTGCCCGGACTGGTGTGCGCACCGGTTCTGACCTCAAGCGCCGAACACATTGCCGACCTGGTTTCCGAACGCCGCCGCGGTGAGGCCATGGGCTGGTACGGATCATCCATGACCATCGGCAGCGCCATGGGCTCACCCTTCGCCGGGGCCATGATCGACGGCATCGGGCCATGGGCGGGATTCGCCATCATCGGCCTCATCTGTGGTGTACTGGCCATCATCGGCCTGGTAGCCATGGCCATGTGGCGCCGGCACGGCAACACGATGGCGCAAGGTGGCGGACATGTACCGGGCGCCACCGTCGGCGACAACCTCGACGCCACCACCTGCGGCGACGACCTCGATGAACTGCTCGGAGAGCCGGATCCGGTCTAACTGGCTTTTAAACAATTCTGTGTGGCAGTTGTTGCATCAATAACAGCATCAAAAACACCCAAAGTCGGTCAATTTGATGCAATTTGATGTAACAACTGCCACACAGATTTTAAGGGGGTGGGGATTAGTTGACCGCTCCGGTGAACTTCTCGCCCGGACCCTTGCCGGGGGCGTCCGGGAACTCGGAGGCTTCGCGGAATGCGAGCTGGAGTGAACGCAGGCCGTCGCGCAACGGTCCGGCGTGCTGGCTGCCAATTTCGGGGGCGGCCGCGGTGACAAAGCCGGCCAGGGCGGTGATGAGCTTGCGGGCCTCGTCCAGGTCCTTCAGCGCTTCGGCGTCCGGTCCGGCAGCCAGGCCGCACTTGACTGCCGCTGCACTCATGAGGTGCACGGCCGCCGTCGTAATGACTTCAATGGCCGGAACTTCAGCGATGTCACGCACCACCGAAGCGGCCTGGGTGTCGGTCAAACCCTCTTCAGGGGATGACTCAAAGGTGTTGCGGGTGTCCGAATTATTATCTGAGCTACTCATACTGCTAAGCTTGTCATAGACCGACTCGATGCTGTTATTTATTCGTGTCCGAAAGACGAAAGTCACAGGACCCAAATAGTTGCGGCGAAGAGTTTGCAAGTGGAGTCCTCTCCCACCTTTCGACCCATTCCATGGCGTTGTCTGGTTTAGGTTGGCGTTTTCCTCCGGGAAGCCGGTGCATTCCCTCAGGGATGCCCACGCCCAATCTTCGAGGCCTCCATTGCATCAGCAAATGGGGGCCTTCTTCATTTTGCTGGTGGCACTCCACTTTTCTTATGCAACAGGAGCTACACATTAGCGAGCCACGCATCAATGATCGTATCCGCGTCCCCGAGGTGCGGTTGGTTGGGCCGGCAGGCGAACAGGTTGGGGTTGTCCGCATTGAGGACGCCCTTCGTTTAGCAGCTGAGTCTGACTTGGATCTGGTAGAGGTTGCGCCGACGGCCAAGCCGCCGGTGTGCAAACTGATGGACTTCGGCAAGTACAAGTACGAAGCCGCTGTCAAGGCTCGTGAAGCCCGCAAGAACCAGACCAACACCGTTTTGAAGGAAATTCGTTTCCGCCTCAAAATCGACAAGCATGACTACGAGACCAAACGCGGCCATGCGCTGAAGTTCCTCGGTGCCGGTGACAAGGTCAAGGCCATGATCCAGTTCCGCGGCCGTGAGCAGCAGCGCCCCGAAATGGGCATCCGTCTCCTGCAGAAGTTCGCCGAAGGCGTGGCCGAGGTCGGCATCATCGAGTCGAGCCCTCGCATTGACGGGCGCAACATGGTCATGGTCATCGGTCCGCTGAAGAACAAGGCTGAGGCCAAGGCTGAGGCCCGCCGCAACCAGCAGCGTGCAGACGCCAAGGCCCACAACGAGGCAGTCGCCAACGGCACGGCCCGCGTGGACGTGGACCGCGACAACAAGGCGCCCATGACGCAGTCATTGGCTGACCTGCTGCCCGACGGGCTGCACCTGAACGAGGACGCTCCGGCTCCCGCCGCCGAAACCGTCCAGGACGTCCCGGCTCCGGCCGAGGCCGCAGCTGAGACGGCCGCTGTATCGGAAGCTCCTGCTCCCGAAGCAGCCCCGGCCAAGGAGGCGCCGGCAGAAAAGCCGGCTCCCGCCGTCGTACCTGCCAAGGCACCTGTCAAGGCAGCGCCGGCAAAGGCACCTGCCGCAGCGAAGGCACCGGTGGCCAAGGCCCCCGCAGCCAAGCCCGCTGTTGCAGCAGCAGCCAAGCCGGTCGCCGCCCCGAAGCCCGTGGCTGCAAAGCCCATCCCCATGCCGAAGCCCATGGCCAAGCCCGCAGCTGTAAAGCCTGCTGCGAAGCCTGCCGCCAAGGCTGCAGCAAAACCGGCTGTCAAGCCTGCCTCTGCAAAGAGCGCACCGGCAGCCGAAACCCCCAGCTCAGCTGAATAAGGTTCATCCTTTTCAGCGGTGAATACACCCACACAGTGACCCAACCAGTCGCTGCAAGAGAACCACAGGCAGCGCCGGTGGATACGTAAGGAGACAGGTCCTCATGCCTAAAATGAAGACACATAGTGGTGCCAAGAAGCGATTCAAGCTGACTGGCTCCGGCAAGCTGCGCCGCCAGCAGGCCAACCGCCGCCACTACCTGGAGCACAAGCCTTCCAGCTTGAAGCGCCGCCTGAAGGGCGACCTCCTGGTCGCCAAGGCTGATGTGCGCAACATCAAGAAGATGCTCGGCATCTAATTTCGCAAGTCAATCGGTGAGATTCCCAGTTCCGGGATGATCACCATTCATCAAAGCCTTCCCCGGCATGATTGGCTTGGGATCTTTAAACTTGAAGGAGTACGCACGTGGCACGTGTGAAGAGGGCTGTAAACGCCCATAAGAAGCGTCGGGTTGTTCTTGAGCGGGCAAAGGGTTACCGCGGTCAGCGGTCACGCCTTTACCGCAAGGCCAAAGAGCAGCTGCTGCACTCGTTTGTGTACAGCTACGGCGACCGCCGCAAGCGCAAGGGTGACTTCCGTCGCCTGTGGATCCAGCGTATCAATGCTGCATCACGCGCCAACGGCCTGACCTACAACCGCTTGATCCAGGGCCTGAAGGCTGCTGAGATTGAGGTTGACCGTCGCATGCTGGCCGACCTGGCCGTCAACGACGCCGGTGCCTTCACCGCACTGGTGGCCTTGGCCAAGGCTGCACTGCCTGCTGACACCTCAGCACCGGTTGCAAAGTAGCGTTTAGTTTTTCTAAAGGAACGTCCAGTTCCTTGTTCATGAGCAGTGACTGCTAAAGTCCTAAGCATGAATGAACCCGGGCGCCCGCCAGCAGAAGCAATGACCAATCCTCGAGCAGATCGGGTGAGGGAGGTTGCCAAGCTGGTAGGGCGCTCGGGCCGTTTAAAGCGCCGCCAGTTCCTGGCTGAGGGGCCGCAGGCCGTCCGTGAGGCGCTGCGAGCCCACCACGATTGTCTGGCCGCCGGCGGCACTCCCGTCGTTGAAGCCCTGTACGCCACGGTCGAGTGCCTGAAGAAGTTTCCGGAACTGTTGGAATCCGCGTCCGCACCGGGGTCGCGCCTGCAGGTGCGGATCGCCAGTGAGTTGGTCCTGGCCGCCATGACGGACACCGTCTCGCCCCAAGGCGTGGTTGCCGTGTGTAACTTCGTGGACGTGCCCTTGGAGGAAGTCATTGCCTCCAAACCCAAACTGATCGCCATGTTGTGCAGGGTCCAGGACCCGGGCAATGCGGGCACCGTGCTGCGGGCAGCCGATGCCGCCGGTGCCGACGCCGTGATCTTCTCCCAGTCCAGCGTGGACATCTACAACCCGAAGGCCGTGCGCTCCACCGCCGGCTCCATTTTCCACCTGCCTGTTGTGCTTGGTGCAGACCTGGCCGAAGTGGTGGCAGCAGCCTCTGCGGCCGGTATTGGCATTCTCGCCGCCGACGGCTACGGCCAGCTGAATCTCGACCTGCTCCAGGACGAAAGCGCTGCACGGTCCTTTGACCAGGAAATTCCCGACGCCACCTATGACCTGGCCGAGCCCACCATGTGGCTCTTTGGCAACGAGGCCCAGGGCCTTGCCGGGGAAGAGAAAGCGCTGGCCGATCACCGCGTGGCCGTTCCCGTCTATGGTGCGGCAGAATCGTTGAACCTGGGCACCGCGGCCACCGTGTGCCTTTATGCCAGCGCCCGGGCACAGCGCCGCACGCACTGACGTTTGGCAGCGGGCTGTGATGCCCGACGGCGGTTGGTTGCTTGGTAGGTGAGGGTCGCCTCCCTGTGGGGTGCTTTTCCGCGGTGGGTTGCGCGGCCGCTTGCACGGCTGCCAGCAGGCTGCAGGGTAAACTTTTTTCGTGGACGCAGGGTCCACGCGGCCCGGCCCGCTGGTCCGCCCACGATTGAGGGGATTCCACTGTGTCACAATCGGGTGGCAGCAAGGCGATTATCGCCGCGCTGATAGCAAACTTGTCCATAGCCGTCATGAAGTTCCTGGCGTACTTTCTGACACTGTCGTCTTCGATGCTGGCGGAAGGCATCCACTCCCTGGCTGACTCAGGGAACCAGCTGCTGCTCCTGTTGGGCGGGAAGAAGGCCAAGCGGCAGGCAAGTCCTGAGCACCCCTTCGGCTACGGACGCGAACGATATGTTTACGCGTTCATCGTCTCCATCGTCCTCTTTAGCGTCGGTGGCCTGTTTGCCCTGTACGAGGCGTTCCAGAAATGGCAGCATCCCCACGGCATTGAAGGCCAATGGTGGTGGGTGCCGCTGGCGGTGCTGATCGGAGCCATCGGACTGGAATCACGGTCACTGTACGTGGCCATCCAGGAATCCAATGTGGCCCGCGGCAAGCGCAGCTGGATCCAGTTCATCAAGACGTCCAAGGCCCCGGAACTGCCTGTCATTCTGCTGGAAGACGTGGCGGCCCTGCTGGGTCTGGTGTTTGCGCTCTTCGGCGTGTCCATGACCCTGCTCACCGGAAACGGGATCTGGGACGCCATCGGAACCGGCCTGATCGGTGTGCTCCTGGTGTGCGTGGCCATCATCCTGGCCCTTGAAACAAAGTCCCTGCTGCTCGGTGAATCGGCGACGGTTGAAGATGTCCGCGCCGTCGAAGCGGCCCTGGTGGGCCCCGGTGTCAGCAAGATCATCCACCTCAAGACCATGCACCTTGGCCCCGAGGAGCTGCTGGTCGCCGCAAAGATCGCCATCGACGAGTTCGACACCGGCGCCCACATCGCCAGCATCATCAACGAGGCCGAGCGCCGCGTCAGGGCGGCCGTCCCCATCGCCACCGTCATCTACCTCGAGCCGGACATCTACTCGGCTGCGGCCGCTGCTGCAGAATCCGACGAGCTCAACGCGGTGCAGGATGCCGCCGCACCTGAGTCCGAAGCCCACTAACCCCTTCGAACGCGGGGGTGGGATTGGCCGAGTGCGCCAACCCCTGGTGCTGGTCACGATGGGAATGAACGACGCCGGCCCGCACCTGACGTGTTCCCTCTCCACCGCAGGGGCTGCTTTGGGTCCGCCTGCGGGGAGAAGGCTATGCGCCGTCCTGAGCCGTCTGGCAGCGCATGCGTAAACAGGCTTTGGTTGTGCGCCTTGGACGGGGGCTGGGTTTGCGCAGCTCGCTTGGCTGCGCCAGTGAAGGCGTCCTCGCTGCGCATGCATAAAGCTGAACTGGACTAGGCGCATGCGTGGCAGCAGCCCCGGCGTATAAAATAAGTCGAACTGGACTATGCACGTGCGCGGCCATAGCCCCGGCGTGTATGTCAAGAACTCAGGGAAGTGCGAGGCGCCAAGCGAGTCGGAACGCAGAGTGGAAGAACACGTCCCCTCTTTACCTTCCGCGCCTCCCGCACCTCGCAAGCTCGCGCCTCGAGAGCTCCGCAGGTCCTTTGTGCGCGGGGCCCCTCCGGTTCAAAGAAGTAACCCCAGAAGTGGACGTGAAACCGGCGAAATCTGGCCGGGTCAGGCCTTGGCGGCGCGGATCTTGTCCAACAAGCCGCTGAACAGGGCGATGCCCAGGCCCAGTACGGCCAGCGCCGCGCCCACGAGTGCCGGCGCCGTGTAGCCCCATCCCCAGGTGATGACGAGTCCGCCGACAAAGGCGCCCAGCGCGTTGGCCATGTTCAGGGCCGAGTGGTTCAGGGAGGAAGCGAGGGTCGGTGCGCCGGGGGAGACGTCGAGCAGGCGGGTCTGCAACGACGGAACAAGCATGGACCCCGAGGCTCCGATCACGAAGATCATGAGCAGCGCCATCCACTGGATGTGAACGCTCGCGGCGTAGATGACCAGGGTCACTGCGATGAAGCCCATCATGAGGTAGATGCTGCCCATGACGGACCAGTCGGCCATCCGCCCACCCACATAGCTGCCGGCCACCATGCCCAGGCCGTACAGTCCTACGATGATCGGCAGGAAGTCCGATGCGAAGCCGGCCACGTCGGTCATGGTGTTGGCAACGTAGGTGTACACGGCGAAGAAGCCACCAAAGCCGACCACGCCAACCAGTAACGTGATCCAAACCTGGCCGCGGCGCAGGGCGCTGAGCTCCTTGCGCAGGCTGGCATCCGGCTGCGCCTTCTGGGCGGGGACGAAGGCGTAAATGCACGCCATGGTGATGACACCGATGATGCCGACCAGGATGAACAGCCAGCGCCAGCCATATTGCTGGCCTACGAAGGTGGCGAGCGGAACGCCCAGGACGTTGGCCACCGACAGGCCCATCATGACCATCGAAATTGCGCGTCCACGCTTGCCCGGGGCGACCATGGATGCGGCCAGGACGGCTGCAACACCAAAGAATGCGCCATGGGGCAGCCCCGCAATAAAGCGGGTGACCAGGAGCGTGGCATAGTCCTGGGCCAGGACGGAGAGCAGGTTGCCCACAGTGAAGAGTGCCATGAGGCCCAATGCGAGGGTCTTGCGCGGCATCTTGGCGCTAATGGCCACGAGCAGGGGTGCACCAATCACCACGCCCAGCGCGTAAGCGGAGATGACGTGCCCGGCTGTGGGGACGCTGACGCCCACACCCTCGGCAACATTGGGCAGCAGGCCCATCATGGCAAATTCGGTGGTGCCGATGCCGAAGCCGCCAATGGCCAGCGAGAATATGGCCCACGCAATGACGTTCGAGGAGGCAGGCACGGTGTCGCGCCGGATTTTAAGCAAGGACATGGACTTTACTTTCGCAAGGTGGGTTTCCGGTTCCGCCGCGGGCGGGAGGTGCCGGCGCCACGGTGCGCAGCGGCTGGGGCATAACGATGCCGTGACTAAGTCTAGCGGCCGAGGGCCCAGCGCGAGTTGGTGAGTCGTGGGAGGCTGTTGGGTGCTGGTTCGATCTAGACTGGCGAGGTGACTTCCATGAAACAAATCGTAGGCGCGGCCCTGCTGGATTCCCTTGCACTCCCGGAAAAACTGTTGGCAGCCCGGCGCACTGCCCCGCCGGAATTTGCCGGCATGTGGGAATTTCCCGGCGGCAAGGTTGAGCCCGGCGAAAGCCACGAGCAGGCCCTGCACCGGGAATTGGCTGAGGAGCTGGGCGTCAAGGTGGGCTTGGGCGCTGAACTGCAATGTCCGACGTCGGACGGCTGGCCCTTGAATGCCAGGGCCGCCATGCGCGTGTGGCTGGCTGAGGTGAACGAAGGCACTCCGGAACCGCTTGAAGACCATGACCTCTTGCGGTGGGTGGAGTTGGGTGGCCCTGCCATCCTGGAACTTGACTGGATTCCGGCGGACCGCCCTATTGTGCACGCATTGGTGGCGTTGACCACTGGCGGGGAATCCGCCACGGAATAAATGCCGGGCTGGGTGTTGAAAAGATGCCCCGCTGTGCCAGACTGGGTTCTGAAGACCCCAAGGAGGTTGTGCCATGACGAACAGCAATCACGACGAACAAGCCCCCTCTGGCGCCAGCGAAGAAACAAAAGAGAAGTTTCGCCAGGCCCTGGAAAACAAGAAGAACAAGCAGCACGGCAGTGTGGAAGCAAGCGGCGGCGCGAAGATCAACGCAACGCACGGTGCGGCCAGCCACAAGCGTGAATTCCGCCGCAAGAGCGGATAAGACCCTCGCTGCCCCGGCCTAGAACAAGGTGGGGGCCGCGTTGGCCAAGGCGGGGACCCTCAACGGGGTTCCCGCCTTATTGCTACCCGGGGTGTGACGGAATCCAGCCGGGCCGGCGCCCTGCTGTGGCATGATTCCGGCGGGGTACACAGCCTCTTCGGCCCGCGGGTCATGGATGAAATTTTGGGGGCCAAAGCCGTGGCGGGACTTGGCCCCGTTCACTGCGGAGGCCAGCCATTGACGGTATTCCTTGGACGCGTACGCACCCGATCCGTAGAGGCGCTGGTAGCGTCCCACGAGTGCGGGATGCTCTCTGGCCAGCCACTGCATGAACCATTCGCGGGTTCCCTGCCGCAAATACAACGCGCCCGCGCTCACGCCGGTGGCACCCGCCGCTGCCAGTGCAGCAAAGAGTGCATCGAGGGCCTCCTCTGAATCCGTAAGCCACGGCAGGATGGGCATGGCCATGACACCGCACGGCAGGCCGGCGTCACGCAATTTGCCGATCAAGGCCAACCGGGCTTTGGGCGACGGCGTCCCGGGTTCAATGGCGTGGGCCAGATCGTCATCAAGCAACGCCAGTGAAATACCCATGCCAACGCTGACCTGCTCCCCGGCGGCGCGCAGCAACGGAATGTCCCTCGCCAGCAGAGTGCCTTTCGTCAGGATGGAAAAGGGTGTTCCGGAGTCGGCCAAGGCATTGATGATTCCTGGCATGAGCTGGTACCGACCCTCGGCCCGCTGGTACGGGTCCGTGTTGGTGCCCAGCGCGACGTGGTCGTGTCCCCACGACGGCTTGTTCAGTTCCCTGCGCAGCACCTGAGCAACATTGACCTTCACCACCACCTGGGAGTCGAAATCAACGCCGGAGTCAAAGTTCAAATATGTGTGGCTTTTGCGCGCAAAGCAGTAGACGCAGGCGTGGGAACAGCCCCGGTAGGGGTTCACCGTCCACTCAAAAGGCATGGTGGAACTGGGTGGCACCTTGTTCAACGCCGACTTTGAGAGCACCTCGTGAAAGGTGATGCCGGCAAATTCCGGTGTTTGCACACTCTGCACCAGCCCGGCCAAGGGTAGTAAGGGAGCAGGTCCTGCGTCGTCGGGGCTTGGAAATAGTGGTTGGTTTAGTTGCTGATTTGTCCACCGCATGCAGTAATTAGAACATATCTTCTAATTACTTCCAAGGGCTTATGAGAAGTTTTTCATTACCCGTCGGTAGCAATGTGGCGCAGATCACTATCCGAAAGGCTAGGCTGGGGTGTGGGGTGATGAGGCCCTGAAATTCGAGACGCAAGGAGCAGACATGACAAACCTGGCCAGCATCGTTGGTGCCTCGGCACAACGGGACCCCTCGGGAGTCGCCATTAAATTGGATGACATTGAGATTTCCTTTGGAGCCTTGGAGGTGCTCAGCGCCAAGGTCGCTGCCCTGCTGGCCGAACGCGGTGTCAAGCAGGGAGACAGGGTCGCCCTGATCTCGCCCAACCTTCCCCAGATGCCGCCGATCTACTACGGAATCCTGCGCTACGGGGCCATTGTGGTGCCCCTGAATCCGCTGTTGAAGGCGAGGGAGGTGGAGTACCACCTGCGGGACTCCGGCGCCGTGCTGGCCTTTGCCTGGGAAGGGGTCATGGGCGAAGTCGCGGCTGGTGCTGCGGAGACCGGGACGGACATCATTCCCATCGATGCCGGATTCATGGCCCTGCTGGCACCGCTGGAGCCGCTCTCCGCCGTGTCGCCGGCCGAAAAGGACGACACTGCCGTCATTCTCTATACCTCAGGCACCACGGGCAAGCCCAAGGGTGCGGAGCTGACGCACGAGAACCTGCGCAGCAACGCCGAAGTGTCTGTCAGCCTGTTCAGCAGCCAGCCCGGGGACGTGATCTTTGGTGGGCTGCCGTTCTTCCACATCTTTGGCCAAACCTGCGCCCTGAACTCGGCAGTAATGGCCGGTGCCGCCGTGACGCTGCTGCCACGTTTTGACCCGGTCAAGGCGCTGGAGATCATCCAGCGTGACAAGGTCACCATCTTTGAAGGGGTGCCCAGCATGTACATTGCACTGCTGCGCGCGCCCGGCCGGGAAAACTATGACCTGAGCACGCTGCGCCTTGCCGCATCCGGCGGGTCTGCGCTGCCGGTGGAGATCCTGCACGAGTTTGAGACCACCTTCGACGCCACCCTGCTGGAAGGCTACGGCCTGTCCGAAACGTCCCCGGTGATTTCCTTCAACCAGGTGGACGGGATTCGCAAGGCCGGTTCCGTGGGCACTATGGTGGCCGGGTCTCAGATGAGGGTGGTCGATGATGCGGGGGCCGACGTCGAACCCGGTGCCGTGGGTGAGATCGCCGTTGCCGGACCCTATGTCATGAAGGGCTACTGGAACAATCCCGAGGCGACGGCCGCTGCCATCCCCGACGGCTGGTTTCGCACGGGAGACCTGGGCCGCCAGGACGAGGATGGTGTGTTCTTCATCGTGGACCGCAAGAAGGACATGATCCTGCGCGGCGGCTACAACATCTACCCGCGCGAGATTGAGGAAGTCCTGTACGAGCACCCTGCCGTGGCTGAGGCCGCCGTTCTTGGGAAGCCCGACGACGTCCACGGCGAAGAGATCTGTGCTGCGGTTGCGCTCAAGGACGGTGTGGCAGGTGCCGACGATCCGTCCGCGCTCATCGCTGACATCCAGGAGTTCGTCAAGGCCCGGGTTGCGGCGTACAAGTATCCGCGCCAGATCATCATCATGGACGAGCTGCCCAAGGGGCCCACCGGCAAGATCCTCAAGCGAGAAATCACGGTTCCGTAGCGCTCGCAGGCAAGCGGCCATACACCCCCCTGCCGAGGTGTGAGTTCGCGCCCTCTCCCAAATGCGACGGCGTGAGGCACCTTGGTCGCCTAGGACACCTCCCGCCGTCGTAATTCAGGCGGTATGGAGGTGCTCGCGGTAGGGCGTGATGTCACACCTCGGCAGAAGCGCAGGGCGTGATGTCACACCTCGGCAGAAGCGCAGGGCGTGATGTCACACCTCGGCGGGAAGGGGCGGGGGTGGGGTTAGCTCAGCAGCCAGGTGGCCTGGACGGCAATCGTGACATCGCTTTGGCCGGGCGCGATCTCCATGGCACTGTCGACGGACATGGCGGCGCGGGCCATCATGGGGCGAGGTCCGCCCTGGGGTGCATTGACTTCGACGACGCCGGACACCTCACCAAGGGAGCATCCGGCCAGGCTGGCGTACAGCTCGGCGGCCCGGAGGGCGTCGGCCCAGGCGGCTATACGTGCCGCATCCTGCGCTTGTGATGGGTCGCTGACCACCGGGGTGAGCCCGTTCAGTCGGACGTTGTTGTTTCCGGTGTCCACTATGGCGCCGATGATCTCCTCGGTGTCCTTCCCGTAGCCTAGTGGGACGGTCAGCGTGCTGGAGACGGTGTAACCGGTGACGATGGTGCCGCTCCCTTCCTGCCAGCGGGTGTCGACGCGCACATCCAGTGACGTTGAACTGATGGAGTGCTGCTCAACACCCTTGGAGAGCAGGGTGGCGGTGACGGCGTTGACTGCCACGCTGGCCTTGGAGTAGGCGTCTCGCACCGTGGGCTGGGAGGCCTCGATGCCGATGTTGATGTTGAAGTGGTCGGGGGCTGCCTGGGCGGTGCCTTGTCCTGTGACGGTAATGGAGCGGGCTGATTCACTCATTGATCAGTTCCTTGTCTGTGATGTTGGGTGCTTCGTTGGCGTTGCTGAGGTTTGGGGCTTGAAAAATTGCAGCCGGGCGATCGCGGGCAGCTCGCGATAGCCACCCAGTGCAAGTCCTGCGTTGCGTTCAAAGAAGTTCCGGCTGCCGGGATCCCCGGTCCGCCACCACGAGTAGGCGGCGCAGGCAAAGTACAGCGGCAGGAATGGCAGGCCCAGGCACCACGCGTATTGCGTGGCGTGCCCGGCCTCGTGGGCCAGCAGGTCCGGACGGGAGTCGATGAAGGCTCGCTCGGCGCGGTAGAACACCACATTGCCCACGGTGAAGGCGCCGGCCAGTGGTAGTTTCGGCTGGTAGTCGGTGCCTAGCAGCAGCCCTCGAGGTCCCTTCTGAACCGGGGTGCGTGTCAGCGCCGCAAGCAGCAAGCCGGCCGCGGTGGACAGATTGAGGGCATTGGCGACGGCCCGGAAGCGCTCCGCCCTGGTCAAGGGCGCTTTCACGGAGCGGCGTCCTTGGCCGGCACGGGTTCCGTCCGGGTCACTGTGAGTGTTACCAACGCCGCCGCTGTGCCTGGTTTGGAATGGTCGCAGGAGTCCAAGGGCCACTGGATGTTGATTGCCTGCCCCGCAGCATTGATGAGCCAGATGCTGGGCAGGATCTCACCGTAGTCCAGACAGCTTGCCGGGCCGCGCTCGCTGGACTCGGCGAGTGCCGCCAGAAGCGGGGCGTAGTCGCCGGTCAGGTGGTCTTCACTCAACTTGTTGTTCATGGACTCCAGCATGCAGCGGACCACCTCAGCCGTGACAAAACCATCCGGCACCCGGCCCTTGAGCAGCGCGGCAGGCCCGGTGGAGGTGGCCTCCCAGCCGGTTGCCGTGGAACAGTCGACGGCGGGCTGCAGCGCAGCAGGTTCCGGCAGGTATTGCTCGGGGGAGACATCGGGGGAGGTACAGGACGTGAGCAGCAGCGCACCCGCTGCCAGGACCAGGGCTGCTACCCGACGGCGTGTCATGTGCCCGGTCCCGGATTTGGCAGCACCTGGGTGTCCACGACCCTCAGCGCGTCGATAGCTTCCTGCGTGTCCGGTTTGCCGAACGTCATGCCGCAGGTATCGGTGGGCCACTCCACCTGCACTGCGTCCCCTGCGGCATTGACCAGCCACAGGCCCAACCGCAACTCCATAATGGCTGGGCAAACGGTATTCGCTTCCCCCCTTTTCGCTGGGTTGGTCCAAAGCTGCAAGCAAGGCTGTGAAGTCGCTATTGAGCTCTTCTTGCGAAATGGTCTGCCCGCCATTCTCACCGGCCGGACCTGGCCGGCAGACAAATATCTTCTCAGGCACAAATCCCTTCGGTACCGATCCCATCAGCGGTGACGGCGCCGGGGGAGTTTCGGGGCCGTTGGGCCAGCTGTCGTTTACGGACAGCAGGCAGTCAACTTTTTGCTGCACCACGGCAGGTTCCAGATAATACTGGCTCACCTTGCCGGTGAAGATGGTGCACCCTGACAACGCCGCCGATGAGAACAGTGCGAGGCATGCCAGCAACACGCTTGCACGTGGGCGACGCTTCGCAGGGGAGAGGGCGGCCATGGCTACTGCCCGGACCCCGGCACAACCTTGGTGTCAACCACTGTCAAGGCATCGATGGCTTTTTGCGTGTCCGGCTTGCCGCTGGCCTGCCGGCATTCAGTGGTGGGCCAGGCAGCATCGAGGGCCTCCCCGTCGGCGTTGACGAGCCAAAGGACAGGGATGGTTTCTAGAACCGCCCTACAAGCCACTTGTTCGCCATCGGCACGGTCGCTGGGCACGGCGAGGGCGGCCAGCAGCGGGGCGAAGTCACCGTGCAGCTCCTGCTGCTGGACAACCTGCTTGGTAGTGCCGTCCACCTCAGCCATGTCAGAGCGGCAGAGGAACACCTTTTCCACCACAAAATCCGCTGGAACGCTTCCCCGGGGCTTGGCAGGATAGCTGATGTCCGAGTTGCTGGGGAAATCGTCCAAAGACACCGGGCACTCAATGCCCTTCTGCAGCGTGGCCGGTACCGGCACAAACGCGGTGATGGTTGGCGCTTCCAAGGTGGGGGAAGGTGCAGGCTCTGCAGCGGTGCAACCGCCCAGCGCCGCAGACGGGACCAGCGCAAGGCAGGCCAACAGCGGCAGGCGGAAGGCCGGCGTCGTACGCTTAAAGCAAGGAGTGACCATGAGCGTTAGCGTAACAAGGCGGGCACGGAAATGGGTCGCGAAGCGGTAAAGAGTTGGGTTCAATTGGGGCAGGCGCCGTCAACTAGACTGGTTGAGGCGGGAGGAGCTACCCCGCCGCTTACTCGCACACGAGCTTAGGTAAAAACTGTAGATGTCTGAAATGCCCCAAAAGACGGCAGAGATGCCCGAACCAACCACCGAACCCGCAACGGTCCCGGATCCCCTTGACGAAGCCGCCATCGGTGCCGCCGTCGAGCACGCGCTCGCAGCCATTGCCGCCGCAGCCACCCTGGACGAGCTGAAGACCGCGCGGCTGGCGCACACCGGTGAAAAGTCGCCGCTGAGCCTGGCCAACCGCGAAATCGGCGGGCTCGCCAAGGAATTCAAGGCCGCCGCCGGCAAGATCATGGGCGCCTCGCGCGGCCGGGTCGCCAAGGCGCTCGCAGCCCGCACCGAGGTGCTCGAGGCCGAGGACGCCGCACGCATCCTCGTCGAGGAAACCGTTGACGTGACCGCTGCCCCGCGCCGCCGCCGCGCCGGTGCCCGCCACCCGCTGTCCACGCTGCAGGACCGCGTCTGCGACATCTTCGTGGGCATGGGCTGGGAAATCGCCGAGGGCCCGGAGCTGGAATCCGAGTGGTTCAACTTTGACGCACTGAACTTTGCGCCGGACCACCCGGCCCGCGAAATGCAGGACACCTTCTTCGTGGAGCCGCCCGAAGCGCACCTGCTGCTGCGCACGCACACCTCACCGGTGCAGGTCCGCTCCATGCTGGAACGCGAGCTGCCGATCTACGTGCTGTGCCCCGGCAAGGTGTTCCGCACCGACGAGCTCGACGCCACGCACACGCCCGTGTTCCACCAGTTCGAGGGCCTGGCCATCGACAAGAAGCTGTCCATGGCGGATCTGCGCGGCACGCTGGAGCACTTTGTCCAGCAGATGTTCGGTGCGGAAGCCATCGTGCGGATGCGTCCGAACTTCTTCCCCTTCACCGAGCCGTCCGCCGAGATGGACATCTGGCACCCGGGCGCCAAGGGCGGCCCGCGCTGGATCGAGTGGGGCGGCTGCGGCATGGTCAACCCGAACGTACTCCGCGCCGCCGGCATCGACCCGGACGAATACTCAGGATTTGCCTTCGGCATGGGCATCGAGCGGGCGCTGATGTTCCGCAACGAAGTGTCCGACATGCACGACATGATCGAGGGCGACGTACGATTCAGCGAACACTTTGGGATGGAGATCTAAGTACGTGCGTATTCCACTGACTTGGCTGCGCGAGTACGCGCAGGTACCGGCTGGCGCAACAGCCGAAGATGTAATGACCGACCTGGTCAAGGTTGGCTTTGAAGAAGAGGACGTGCACCGTCCGCTCGATGAGATCAGCGGCCCCATTGTGGTGGGCCAGGTCCTGTCCAAGGAGCCCGAGGCACAGTCCAACGGCAAGACCATCAACTGGTGCACTGTCCGGGTGGTTCCCGAGGGTGCCGAGCAGACCCTTTCCATTGAGGGCATCGACCCCTCCGGTGTGCAGGGAATTGTCTGCGGTGCGCACAACTTCGAGGTGGGGGACAAGGTGGTTGTGACCCTGCCCGGCGCCGTGCTGCCCGGGGACTTCCGCATCACCCCGCGCAAGACCTACGGCCACGTCTCCGCCGGCATGATCGCCTCCGTGCGCGAGCTCGGCATCGGCGAGGACCACGACGGCATCCTGGTGCTCTCCACCCTGGGCCTTGACCCGGAACTAGGCACCGATGCCCTGGCCCTGCTGGGCCTTGACGACGAAGCCGCCGAAATCAACGTCACCCCCGACCGTGGCTACGCGTTCAGCATCCGCGGCGTGGCCCGCGAATATGCGCACGCCACGGACAGCGTGTTCACGGACCCGGCCTCGCTGGTGACCGTGACCGCCCCTGAAGGTGGGGGACACGCCGTCGAGCTTGCCGACGGGGCGCCGATCTACGGCAAGCCCGGCTGCGACCGCTTTGTGGCCCGCACCGTGACCGGAATTAACGCAAGCGTGCCAACCCCGCCGTGGATGTCCTCGCGCCTGCGCCTGGCCGGGATCCGCTCCATCTCCCTGCCCGTGGACATCTCCAACTACGTCATGCTGGAGCTCGGTGCGCCGCTGCACTTCTACGACGCCGACAAGCTTTCCGGCACGATTGTGGTGCGCCGCGCCGCCGCCGGTGAAACGCTGGCCACCCTTGACGGGAAGGTCCGCAAGCTCGACGCCGAGGACCTGCTCATCACCGATTCCTCGGGTCCGATTGGCATTGCCGGAGTCATGGGCGGGGCCTCCACCGAGGTCACCTCCGACACCGCGAACGTCCTGGTTGAGGCCGCGCACTTTGAGGAAATCTCGATTGCCCGTTCGCGCCGCCGCCACAAGCTGCCCTCCGAGGCGTCCAAGCGTTTCGAGCGCGGCGTTGACCCGATGGTGGCCGACATTGCCGCCCAGCGCGCCGTGAACCTGCTGGTTGAGCTGGCCGGCGGCACCGAGTCTGCGGCGTCCACCGACGTTGGCACGCCTGCGGTTGCAGCGCCTGTGTTCCTGCCTTCCGGCTTCACCTCGGCCCGGATCGGCATCGAATTCACGCAGTCCCAGATCATGGGCTCGCTGACGGATTTGGGTGCGGACGTCGAGAAGGTCGACGGCGGATATTCCGTCACAGCCCCGAGCTGGCGCCACGATTTGGTCACCAAGGAGGACCTGACGGAAGAGGTCGCCCGCCTTGTCGGCTACGACCTCATCCCGTCCACGCTGCCCACGGCACCTCCGGGCCGCGGCTACTCACGGGTGCAGCAGCAGCGCCGCCGCGTGGTCCAGGCCCTCGCGGACTCCGGCCTGACCGAGATCCTGGCGTACCCGTTCGTGTCGAAGGTTTCCAACGACACCTTTGGTGTGGCCGAGGTCGGTGCCGCGCGCTCCGCCGTGAAGCTGGCAAACCCGCTCAGCGAGGAGTTCGGCTTCCTGCGGACCTCCGTGCTGCCGGGCCTGATCGAGATTGCCAAGCGCAACCACTCGCGCGGCTTCCACGACCTGGGGCTCTTCGAATCCGGTCTGGTGTTCCTGCCGTCGGATTCCATGGGCACCGCGTCCATCCCGCCGTTGGGTGTCAAGCCGTCCGACGATGTCTTGGATGCTTTGTACGCTGGCATCCCGTACCAGCCGCTCACCATTGCCGCCGTGTTCACGGGCAAGGATTCCCCGGCTGCACCCGCACATGCACCGCGTGCCTGGGACTGGGCCGATGCGATTGACGCTGCCCGCCTGGTGGCCGATGTGGTGGGTGTGGAACTTGTGGTGTCGCAGGGCTCACACCAGGCGTTCCACCCGGGACGTGCCGCCGAGCTGACGCTGCGCAACGGCGAGGTTGTCGGCTACGCTGGCGAACTGCACCCGAAGCTGCTGGCCGAGCTGCACATGCCGGCCCGCTCCGTGGCCATGGAGATCAATGCGGACAAGGTCTTCGCCGCTGCGGCCGACGTCATTGTGGCCAAGCCGATCTCCACGTTCCCGGTGGCAACCCAGGACGTTGCCTTGGTGGTTCCCGCAGAGATTCCGGCACATGACGTGCTGGAAACCCTGCGCGAAGGAGCCGGCGAGCTGCTCGAAGACGTGGCCTTGTTTGACGAGTACCAGGGCGCTGGCATTCCCGAGGGACGTAAGTCGCTGGCCTTCGGCCTGCGCTTCCGTGCCGCCGACAGGACCCTGACGGCCGATGAGGCATCGGCAGCCCGGGCATCCGCCGTCGAACTTGCTGCCGAAAGGTTCGGCGCCACCCAGCGCTGACCTCTGGTGCCAACCGGTCCGGCCCTGCAGCCTGATTGATAAATGCGCCCGCTCCCCATAAATGCGCCCCGTCCAACGGGCGCATTTATGGGGAGCGGGCGCATTTTTCCAGTAGTGTTTGACCGCCACCCTCGGGGCCTTTCCTGCTGCCCACGCATACTGAGGCATGGACATTAATCCGGTGGTGCACCGTTGGAAGTTCGCGGCTGCCCTTGCAACTTGTGTGGCAGTGGTGGTGGCACTGACCGCGTGCGGAGGCCCCGCGCCACCGGCCGGCAGCCAGCCGTCGGCAGGGTCAGGGGATCCCGGTCAATGGCAACTCCTTGACCCAAGCGAGGTTACGCCTGAGGCCATCACCCTGCAGCTGGGTGTCTCCCGGGTGGGCTGCGCCGGAGGGGCAACAGGGGAAGTGTTAAAACCGCAGGTGACATTCGAGGGTGGCCGGATCATCATCCAGACCGACGTCGCCCCGTTGCCCGAGGGTGCCTACACGTGCCAAAGCAACGACCTTGTTCCCATCACGGTGGAACTCCAGGAGCCCGTGGGAAACCGGGAACTGCTCGATGCCCGCTGCTTGGACAGCAACAATTGGACAGCAACAACCTGAGCAACACTTATTGCACGGACGGCGGAGTACGCTGGAGCCCGTGAGCTTGCCTATGGCCTTGGGGGCTGGAGCCCGCGGCGCCCGCGATCAAGAACTGCGCTTGACCTCCCTGCTCAGTATCACGTGCGTGCCGTCGGAGGGGCTTAGGGTGTCGACCCGCCAGGCGCCGCACCCGGCAGCGCATCTCATATATGTCACCTGCCCCAAGGATGTTGCGTGGGTGGATTCGGGCTCCCAAACATGGTCAGTGGCAACCGCCGAGGCTGTGTCGTGAATCTTCTCGCAAGTGTCGTGGAAAGTCATACCCCCACTATGCTGTAATGGTCTTATGCAACTCAACCCTTACGGTGAATATGCGGTCCTCCTTGCTGAGTCCCTGGCAAACGAGTTTCCGCCTGATCGAATCGGCATCATTGCCAGGGCGCGTGACTTTGGCATGACCATGGACTTCATCCCGGGCCCGCAGGACCATGCCGGGGTCCGCCAGGTCATTGACGATTGGCTGGCGGTCGTCGACGCAAAGGACCAGCCTGAGCGGGCCGCCCTGCTGAACGCGCAGATGGCCGCCGAGGCCACCTACCCCCGCCTGGTGGACCATGACGGCGAAGGTTGGCACCTGCACTACCGCGACGACGATCAAACCTTGCCGCACGTACTGCGCGCGGTCATCAGCGTTGGCACCGCCCTGCACCTGACCACCCGGGGCATGGGGCGGCTTGGCCGCTGCGCCGCAGGAAAAGCGCCGGGTGATCCCTGCGCCGCCGTCATTGTTGACGTTACCCGCAATGGCCGCCAGCAGTACTGCTCGGTACGATGCGCCAATCGTTCTGCGGTGCGGCGCCACCGTGCCCGGCAATCCGGCTGACCAGGCGGCGCACGACGGCGCGTCCCGTCTGCTGCGATATCGGCATCTGCCCTGCCGGTGCCCCGGAAGACGGGTCGCGCCGTCGGGCAACATGAATGGCCTGATGCCCGGCCTCCGCCGTTCACGCTCGAGCAACAAGGCATGTTCACGGATCGTCCCCAACATTGCGGTGAGCGCATTGTTCGCATAGTATTACAAACATGTTATTTCGTGTTGATGCTGCATCGACGCAGTCGCTTGCGGACCAGATTGCTGTCCAGGTGCGTGCGGGAGTTGTTGACGGAAGCCTGGCGCCGGGGGAGCGCCTGCCGCCCGCGCGGGACCTCGCCACGGCGCTGCAGGTCAACATGCACACCGTGCTGCGGGCCTATAAGCAGCTGCGCGACGAGGGCATCATCGAGATGCGCCAGGGGCGTGGGGCATTTGTGCGCCAAGACGCCGGCCCCGGTCTCGTAAGGATCACCGAATTGGCAGAACAACTATTGGAAGAAGCGCGCAAACTGGGAATGTCCCAGCAGGATCTCGCGCGTTTGATTGGGGGAGTTGCACAAGCATGACTGAGGTACAACAAAGGACCAGCGCCACCCGGCGCATCGCCGCCGGCATTCTCGGACTGTTGCCGTTGTCTGCAGTCGCGGTGACGTGGCTGATGTGGCAGGACAAACTGCCCGCCGAACTGGCCTCGCACTGGTCCGACACCGGGGCGCCCGACGATTTCATGACCACCGGAACTGCGCTGGGCCTCGGCCTGGCCCTGACGGGAATCCCGGGCGCCATCGCCCTGGTCTCAGCCTGCATGAGCACCCTGCGCCCCGCCCTGTTACGCGGCATCCTCGGGTTCGCCGGCATGATCTCCGGCATGGGCGCCGGTACCTGGCTGATCTCCGCAGGCCTGACGTTACAGGCCGGAAGCGCCGAAAACGCGGTCCTCGGCTGGTGGCTCGCCGCACTCATTGCCTCGTTCCTGTTCGGCGCCATCCCTTATTTCACGGCTCCGAAGCCACAGTTCACCACGACGCGGCACGAAACCCGGCTCCCGCTGGGCGAGCAGGAATCCGGGGCCTGGTCCCGGACCATCACCTCAAAAATGCTGCTCTGGATGCCGGTTGCGCTCCTCGCATTGACCGCCGCACTGTACCTCCCGGCGGTCCTGGACGGCAGCGGTGCGTCGTGGATTGGCCTTGGCACGATGCTCGCCAGCGTCATCGTCGTCTCACTCCTCGCCCACCTGCAGGTGACCGTCGACTGGCGCGGCCTGCGCATCGTCTCCACCCTGGGCCGCATCCCGCTCAAGCGCATCCGCCTCGAGGACATCGTCGCCGTCGAGGTTACCGAGATCCGTCCCGCCGAATGGGGCGGCTGGGGTTACCGGGTCATGCCCGGCCGTTCTGCCGTCGTCATGGGCGCCGGCCCCGGCCTCGTCATCACCACCACGGCCGAGAAGCAATTTGCCGTCACCGTCGCCGATCCCGGCACCGCGGCCAGCCTTTTGCTCGCGTTGCGGGATAGGAAGCACGACGGCGGATCCCACCCGAGCGCCACCGAACAGACCGTGTAACTCACCCGCTCCCAACCTCGGACGACGGCGCGTCCCGGCTCCCACTGTCTCGGCACCCAAGGTGCCGATCGCGTGGGCGACGGGGGCCGCCGTCGTACTTGCTTTACAGGGCGGCGGATTGTTCATCGTAGTGTTGGGGCATGACGGAGGAAGCCTTGGATTTTGAGAGCGGATGGGTGGACGTTCCCCACGCGAAAATCTACTGGGAAGCAAGCGGCAATCCCCGGGGAATTCCCGTCCTGTATCTGCATGGCGGACCGGGCGGTTCCCTGGGCGGGGGCGGCTACCGCGGCTGGCATGGCGGCGACAGGTTTTGGACCATCGGCCTGGATCAGCGCGGATGCGGCAAAAGCACGCCCACCGCCCAAGACGATTTGGAACATTTGGCGGCGAACACCACGCCGGCGTTGATTCGGGACATTGAAGCCGTCCGTGAACGTCTTGGCATTGCGCACTGGATCGTGACGGGTATTTCGTGGGGGAGCACCCTCGCGCTGGCGTACGCACTGGCCCATCCGCACAGGGTTTTGGGGATCGCCGTGGTTGCTGTGACTACAACCAGCCGCGACGAGGTTGACTGGATCACCGAGGGCATGGAGCGCATCTTCCCCGAAGCGTGGCACGAATTCTCGGTAGCGTCCGGCGCCACCGCCAGGGAGCGGCCAGTGGAGGCCTATGCCCGCCGGCTGGCGGGTGCTGACAGGGAAGATGCCCGGCTGGCGGCCGAGGCGTGGGACCGCTGGGAATCGTGGCACGTCTCGCTCTTTTCCCCGGAACTGCGGGGCGCATACATCGCCGATGAGAGGCGCCGCATGACGTTCGCCCTGCTGGTGGCCCACTACTGGTCCAACGACGGGTTCCTCGCCGGCGGGCAGGAAATTCTGTCCCGCATCCACGAACTGGACGGCATACCCGGCCACCTCATCCATGGCCGTCGCGACGTCAGCGGACCCGCCATCACGCCATGGAAGGTGCACCAACGGTGGCGCGGCAGCAAGCTCACCATCGTCGAGGATGAAGGGCACGTCGGGTCCACGTCTTTACAGGCCCTGGCCGCCGCTGTTCAGGAGATTAGGGCCGGGCTCTAGGATTTTTTGTCTTCCCGGGCGGCTGCCTCGCCCTTCGGCGGCGGCTGCCAATTCCGAGTCGTCGATGCTGAGCATGACGCTGCTGTCCCGCAGGTGGAAAAGTGCATCATGAGGTCGCGGCCATTGGCCTTCCAGCTGCTGGGCGGAATGTCCTCGTCATCCCACGGCCGGGCGGGCTCGCCGTAAAGGGCCGTGAGCTGGCGCTGGATCTCATCGTGGCCGCGGCGCGCGATCGGGGAGGCCGGCTCCACGATGCGAACATGTGCCCGGGCTGGCCCGTGGAGCAAGCAAAGTGCTTCGTGTTTAAATCCTTGCGGTCGGGCTCAAACTCGGCCCCGGACTCATACCCCAATGCGCGAAACAGCCCTGCACGCCGCTCATCAGATTCCGGTCATACGCACGCCGCCAACAGTTTGGCCAAAGCTGCAAGGGCGCCGGGTTCAGGCACAAATTCTGGCATCGGCTCAAGGGCGGTCATGGAACGAGACCACCCGTAACAAAAAACCTGCCCCGCAATAGTGGCCCAAAACCGTGAAAAGGCGATCATTTTCAGCCGCTAGTGCGGGTGGTTGTCATCAGCTGTGATGTGCGGTCCAACAGCCCAGAATGGTGGTGGCCATTTCGTAGGCGAACTTGCCCGCGGTGACCTTGTCCGGGCCGACCGTTGCAGGGAGCGCCGTTGCATCAACGTGCAGGGTCATGTTGTCCTTGGCAAAAATGACGTCCCCGTCAGTGGATTGGTACCCGGGCAGGCCCAGATTTGCCAAGCCCTCAATGGCAGGTGCCTTGAGTGAGCCGGCCAATTGTGTTGCCAGGGCTGCCGCGTCGGCGTCGTTGGCTGATTCAGTCACGCTCATCACAAAGTCACCACCATCGAGCGGGTAGCTGCAGGAATATGTGCTCCCGTCCCACTTCTCCGTGGTCTTGGGGAGGGCAGGCAGGGCCAGGAGCTTTTGGACGGTTTGCTGTGCCTCATCGGCACACACCATGGTGGCCGCCGCCGAAGGTGCACCTGCCTGCACGGTCAAGACACCATGCATGTTGCCTGTGCCGCTGTGGAACGGATAGCTCCCGGGCTCCTTGGGCGCCTGAAAGGTTGCCATGCCACCGGCTGCAATGTTGACCGTGAAACTCGTGGCATCATCCGAGGCGACTGTCACGGCGGTGGCATCCATGTTCATGACCGTCACTGTGGTGCCTGCCGCCAAAGGCTTGGGGTCAATGAATTTTCCATCCTGGATATGAATCATCGACTCCATCGATCCGGCACCGGGCATGTCCATCCCCGGATCCATCCCCGACGCCGTCGAACTCGCAGAAGGTTCTGATCCTGCATTGGGGGTCTGTGCCGGGTCTCCCATGCCGCACCCTGACAGGGCGAGCACGGCAGCAACGGCCAGGGCTCCGACGAGGCTGAAGTTCTTGTTCATGATGGTCCATTCCGAAAGTTTGACAAGTCCATTGCGGGGTCGCCGGGGCGGCTAACCGGTGTGGCTGGACAGAAGGTGCCCGTAGACCACAGTGTTTTCGACGAAGTCGCCCGTGCTCGGCTCATAGCCGCCGCAGGTGATGAGCCGGATCTCGGCTCGGTCGGTGTTGCCATAGACAGCGAGCGTGGGGAACTCAGCCTTTTTGAATACCTCAGTCCGGTCCACGGCAAAGACGGCCACCGTCCCATCCGCGCGTGTGACGGAAAACTGTTCGCCCTCCTTGAGCTCATGGAGGCGATAAAACACGCCTTCGGCAATGGTGGTGGTGTTCACATGCCCTAAAATGACCGAGGGCCCCAACTCGCCGGGAGTGGGCGAAAACTTGTACCAGCCGGCCGGGGAGCCGGCTTCGCCCGGCGGAACCTCGGCCTCGCCCTTATCGTCCCTGGCCAGGGTCAGCAAGGTGGTGGTGACACCAATGTCCGGGATGGACAGCGTCACCGGTGCCGAGGACGGAAGGATTTCACCTTGGACCTGTGGTGCCGATGGTGCCGCCGGTATGGGGGTTGAGGGAATGCTCGACGGCGGGGCTTGCGTTGGTGCGGAAGGCGCAGCGGGTGCGGAAGGCGCGGTTGGTGGGATGGTTGCGGACTGTGCTGCCGGCGTCGTGCTTTCAGGACTGGGGGCGGTTGCCGTCCCGCATCCGGCCACACCAAAGGTGAGGGATGTCAGGAGCACCGCCGCCGTCGCGGATGCCCTGAGGCGTCCGCGACGGCTGCTGGTGTTTGCCATGGGACTCGTCCGCCGCTACTTTGCTGCGAGCGTCTTTTTGCGGTTCATGGCCAGAACTGCACCGGCCGCCAGCACCACGGCGCCGCCGCCGGCAAACCAGGCAACCTCAGGTGAGGTTGCCGCGTTGGCCGGGGCTGCCTGTGTACTCACGCCGGTCCCGGGTGCACCGCCAGGCATGGCGGCCATCTGGGACACGGCCAACGTGCCGCACAAAGCCGGCGACGTGGCAGCCAAAGGCAGGGTCGGAACCAGGTCACTCTTGGCGGCCTGCCCCGCAGCGGACAAGGTGGCCGGATCCAAGCCGTGGACCACCACAACGCCGGTGCCAGCCTGCAACGCCGAGACGGTCGCGGCGTTCATGGTGAAAGTCCGCTCGTACTTGTAGCTGGCCCCCATGCCACCAACGGCCAAGTCCAAGGCGGCCTTGTCACTGGTGTCGCCGCTGGTGGAAAGGGTGGTGCCGATCTTGCCGTACGACGGGCCGCCTTCGGTGGTGCTGATGACACCGTCGCCGTTGGTGTCGGCTGCGGGGGCCGGGCAAACGCCTGCACCCTCGATGTGGATGTGCTGTACGTGCGGGTAGGGGTTGCCATCGAAGGTGGCCGCCAGGCCGCTGACGTTCTCGGTCACCGTGGCCTGATCACCTGTGAGGGTGATCCACACCGAACCTGTTGCATTGCTGCCGTTGATGGCTCCGAGATTGGCTTCGTAGGTGGTGGTGTCTCCATCGGCGGCCATGGCGGCTCCTCCGGACATGGACAAAGCAGCCAGTGCGAGCACTGGTGCGATCAGTAATGCAGACTTCTTGTTCATTGGAATCCTCCTCATACACGGTGGATGGTCCATCGTTGGACGCATCCACTATGTGATTCGGAGCACGGCGGATTCTGGATTGGATGACGTTGAAAATTCTGTGCTGCGTCGGCTCAATCCCGCTTATGGTGTGGCTTGCCTGCGGCTTTGGCCGCACGGCGGCGCCTGCGCAGTGACACGACGGCGGCTGCCGCAGCCCCGGCCCCGGCAAGCCACAGCAGGACCGTCTTTTCGGGACGGGTGGACGCCTCGGGAGCGGATTCGGGGGCGAATCTCTCCCGGATGTCCTTGCCTTCGGAGACCAGCAAGTTCTGCTTCTGTTGCTTCTTCAAGCTGGCGGCAACATCACGCGGTGGCAGCTGAAGCCGGTCCTCGGCCTTGATCCCGGACTGGAGCTGGCGCCCGCGTTCCAGCTCCGCATCGACTTGGGCGCCGAAAAGCAGCGCCAAATTGATGATCCACAGCCACAACAGCAACACGATGACCCCGGCAATGGTGCCGTACGTCTTTTCGTATTTTGAAAAGTTTGCCAAATAGAGCCCGAACCCGGCCGAGGCCAGCACGGCAGCCAGCAGTGCCACGGCGGCGCCCACGCTGACCCAGCGGAATTTGGGCTGCTGGACGTTGGGGGTGAAGTAATACAAACCAGCTATGAGTAGGGTGGCAAGGATGCCCACCACCGGCCACTTTGCCGTATCCCACACAGTCACAGTGGCCCCACCCAGGCCGATCGCGTCTCCGAGCACTCTGGCAATGGGGCCCGAGATGACCAGCATCAGGGCGATGACGGCCACGACGAGCACCGCAACGAGCGTCACCAGTAGCAGCGCCGGACGGAGTTTCCAGACGGGGCGCCCTTCATCGGTGCCATAGATTTTGTTGAGGCTCCGGCTGAAGGCGCCAACATATCCTGATGCCGACCACAGTGCCGTGACCAGGCCAAAGGCAAAGGTCCAACCGGCCGCGCGGGAGCTGGCCAACTGCGCCACGGGTCCGCTGAGCGCGTCCGCCACGTCGTCGCCGGCCAGCTGTCGCACCAAATCCAGCATGACCGCGGTGGTTTGTTCCGCCTGCCCCACCAGCCCCAGTATGGAAACCAGTGCCAGAACCGCGGGAAACAGCGACAAAACGCCGTAATACGTTAACGATGCCGCCATGTCGGTGCCGCCGTCGGCGCTGAACTTGGCGACGGACCTTTTGGCCACGTACTTCCAGGAGGCAGGTTTTAGCTCAGAAAGTACCTGCGGTTTACCTCCATCGTCCGGGGCTGGTGCATTCACCAGCTCAACCGCTGTGGAGGAGGAGGATGTGGCCGAGTGCTTTGCTGTGCCCATGCGAGCGACACTACCGTGTTGCACCCCTCGAAGAACACATTGTTGGGTTGGCCGGTGGCTTGCGACGCTGCTGGCGAACTTGGCCCGCGGGTTCGCTAGGCCCACACGGCGGATGCCTAAGGTTCCAGGACAACCTTGCCCGTGGTGACCCTGCCCTGCAAAGCGGTGTGGGCGGCGCCAGCCTCTGCCAACGGGAAACGGGCACCGATCCGGGCTGACAGCTGGCCGTGAGAGGCCGCATTAAACACCTCCGTGGAACGCCACAGCCGTTCTTTGGCATTGAGCAGGTAATCGCCCAGTTTGGGGCGGACAAGCGTCAGCGAGCCGCCCGCATTCAGGCGCTGTATGTCGAAGGGCGGCACCTGGCCCGAAGCACCGCCAAACAAGACAAGTGTCCCCCGGGTGCGCAGCGACGCAAGGGAACCGTCGAAGGTGTCCTTGCCAACGCCGTCGTACACTACATCCACACCCACGCCATCGGTGAGCTCACGCACGGCAGCAGCAAAACCTTCATAGCGCAGCACCTCGTCGGCACCGGCAACACGGGAGAGCTCTTCCTTCTCCTCCGTGGAAACCGTGGTGATGACGCGGGCGCCGCGCTCCTTCAGCATCTGCGTCAGCAGCAGGCCCACGCCTCCGGCGCCGGCATGCAGCAACACCGTCTGGCCGGGCTCAACGTGGTACGTGGAATTCATCAGGTAATGCGCCGTCATGCCCTGCAGGGGGAGCGCTGCGGCAACATCGAGCGGCACGCTGGAAGGCACCGGAAATGCCTTGTCGACCGGGAAAATTGCGTACTCGGCATAGCAGCCGATGCCCTCGGCGGTGGCAACGCGGTCGCCCACCGCAAAGGAGATCACACCGGGGCCCACGGCAACCACCTTGCCGGCAGCCTCCGCGCCGGGCGTGAAGGGAAATTGCACGGGATAGATGCCCTCGCGCTGGTAACTCTCGATGAAATTCACACCCACGGCGGCAATCTCGACCAGCAATTCACCGGGGCCGGCAACGGGCATGGGCACCTGCGCCAGCTGTAAAACCTCGGGACCGCCTTTGGTAACGGCGACAATTGCATTGCACTGCTCGGTCATGGTGAACTCCAAATCGCTTCGCTGGTAAAGAAGATCAGGGACAAGCCCCAAGATCATCATAGGACGGAGCGCCGCATAAAATTCGTTCGAATGCATAAATATCGGTGTCAATGAATAATTTTGCTGTATAGTCGACTTATGACAATTTCAGTAGCCGTCTCAGGTGCCAGCGGATATGCCGGGGGAGAGGTGCTGCGCCTCCTGGCCAGCCACCCGGACGTGAGCGTCGGTGCCATCACCGCCCACAGCAACGCCGGAGAGCGACTGGGTTCGCTCGCCCCGCACCTGCATGCCTTTGCGGACCGCGTCCTGGTTGAGACCACCGTGGAAAACCTTTCAGGGCACGACGTCGTTTTCCTGGCGCTGCCGCACGGCGCATCCGCGGCCATCGCCGCCGCGCTGCCGCCGGAAACCCTGGTCATCGACGCCGGGGCGGACCACCGCCTGGAAGATTCCGCCGCGTGGGAAAAGTTCTACGGCTCCGAGCACGCAGGCACCTGGCCCTACGGACTGCCCGAGCTGCCAGGGCATCGCGAACGCCTGAAGGGTGCCAAGCGGATCGCCGTCCCCGGCTGTTACCCCACCAGTTCCCTGCTCGCCTTGATGCCCGGCTTCGCCGCCAACGCACTGCTGCCGGACGACGTCGTCATCGTTGCAGCCTCCGGCACCTCCGGTGCGGGCAAGGCAGCCAAGGTCAACCTGATCGGCTCCGAGGTCATGGGCTCCATGAGCCCGTACGGTGTGGGTGGCGGCCACCGCCACACCCCCGAAATTGAGCAGGGCCTCTCCAACGCCTCCGGCCTGGACGTCAAGGTTTCCTTCACACCCACCTTGGCACCCATGAGCCGCGGCATCCTCACCACGGCCACCGCCAAGGTCTCCGCCGAATTTGCCGTCATGGACAACCCGGAAGCCGCGCTGCGCGAGATCTGGGTGGACGCCTACGCGGAGGAACCCTTCGTGCATGTGCTCCCGGAAGGCCAATGGCCCTCCACCAAATCCGTGCAGGGCTCCAACTATGCAGCCATCCAAATCGCCTACGACGCCCACGTCAACCGCGTGATCGTCTGCGCCGCCATCGACAACCTCACCAAGGGCACCGCCGGCGGAGCGGTACAGTCAATGAACTTAGCCCTCGGCCTGCCCGAAACAACAGGCCTTTCCTTCCAAGGAGTAGCACCATGAGCGTCACCACCCCACAAGGCTTCCGTGCCTCAGGCGTTACCGCGGGCCTGAAAACATCCGGCAACCCCGACCTGGCCCTCGTCATCAACGATGGCCCCGAGCACGCCGCCGCCGCCGTTTTCACCACCAACCGTGTGGCCGCGGCGCCCATCCACTGGTCCCGGCAGGTCCTGGGCGACGGCCGGGTCGACGCCGTCGTGCTCAACTCCGGCGGCGCCAACGCCTGCACCGGTCCCGAGGGTTTCCAAAACACGCACACCACCGCCGAAAAAGTTGCCGCCGTCCTTGGCCTCTCCGCCACCGACATCGCCGTCTGCTCCACCGGCCTGATCGGCGAACAGCTGCCCATGGACAAGATCCTGCCCGGTGTTGAGGCCGCTGCCGCTGCCCTGGCGGACGACGGCGGAGCTGCCGCCGCCACCGCGATCATGACCACCGACACCGTCCCCAAGGAAGTCTCTTGGACCTCGGCCCCCAACGCCGACGGCTTCAGCTACAGCATCGGCGGCATGGCCAAGGGTGCCGGCATGCTGGCGCCCGGACTGGCCACCATGCTCGTGGTCATCACCACCGACGCCGTCGTGGAGCCCGAGGGGCTCGACGCCGCACTGCGCGACGCCGTCCGCGTCACCTTCAACCGGGCCGACTCCGACGGTTGCATGTCCACCAACGACACCGTCCTGCTGATGTCATCCGGCGCCTCCACCGCCTTCCCGAACATGCTGGAATTCACCGCCGGACTCACCGAGGTGTGCGCCAAGCTGGCCCGTGCCCTGATTGCCGACGCCGAAGGCGCCAGCCACGACATCGCCATCACCACGAAGAACGCAGACAGCGAACGTGACGCCGAAGTGGTCTCCCGCTCCGTGGCGCGCTCCAACCTGTTCAAGGCCGCCATCTTCGGCAACGACCCCAACTGGGGGCGCGTCCTGGCCTCCGTCGGCACCACCGACGCCGTCTTCGACCCCGACAAGATCAACGTGCGCATCAACGGCGTCCAGATCTGCCGCAACGGCGGCATTGGCGACTCCCGCGACCTCGTGGACCTGAAGCCGCGCGAAGTCACCGTCGAAATCGACCTGTCCGCCGGCGACGCCTCCGCGACGATCTGGACGAACGACTTGACGCACGCGTACGTCGAAGAAAACAGCGCCTACTCGTCGTAAGTGAGCGGGGGTCGGCTCCGCCGGTCCCCGATCCCTCGCGGGCAATAAGATTTTCCGGCTCGTTCCTCGCTTGCGAAGAGATTTCCGAGGGTTCCCCGCTGAGCTTGCGAAGCGAGGGAAGGAAATCACGCCATCCCCGCTCCGGGACCGGTGACCGGCTGCGCCGTCGTCGGGAGGCGGCGGCATAGGCAGTACTTAACAGGACTAAGGAAAACATGATGACTTCGGTGGAAACCGCGCAGGACAAGGCCGGCACGCTGATTGAGGCGCTGCCGTGGATTCAGCAGTTTGCGGGCACGGTGGTGGTGGTCAAGTACGGCGGCAACGCCATGATCAATGACGAACTTCGACGCGCCTTCGCCGAGGACATCGTGTTCATGCACCATGTGGGCATCAAGCCCGTCGTGGTGCACGGCGGCGGGCCGCAGATCAATGCGATGCTCAAGCGCCTGGACATCAAGAGCGAGTTCAAGGGTGGGCTGCGCGTGACCACGCCGGAAGCCATGGATGTTGTCCGCATGGTCCTGACCGGCCAGGTAGGCCGCGAACTGGTGGGTCTGATCAACGAACACGGGCCGTACGCCGTCGGACTTTCCGGTGAGGACGGCGCCCTGCTGCAGGCCGAGCGCACCGGCACCATCGTGGACGGGCTGCCCGTGGACCTGGGTCTTGTGGGCGAAGTGGTGGGCGTGAACCCCGGCGCCATCCTCGACCTGCTCGAGGCCGGCCGGATCCCCGTCATCTCCACCGTGGCACCCGAGGTCGGCGACGCCTCCACCGTGCTGAACGTGAACGCCGACACCGCCGCTGCGGCCCTGGCCGTGGCCTTGGAGGCGTCGCGCCTGGTGATCCTGACCGACGTCGAGGGCCTCTACGCCAACTGGCCGGACAAGTCCTCCCTGCTGAGCGAGCTCGGTGCCGGCGCCCTGCGCGAGATGCTGCCGCGCCTGGAAGCGGGCATGATCCCCAAGATGGGTGCCTGCCTGGCAGCGGTCGACGGCGGTGTGGCCCGTGCCGCCGTCGTGGATGGGCGAAGTGCGCACTCGGTGCTGCTGGAATTGATGACTTTTGAGGGCAATGGAACCCAAATTTTCCCGGATGAGGATGAGAAGTAATGACTGAGCAAGCCCCAGGCGCCAACACAACCCCGGGCGCCGAGCCGTCCAACGCAGGTTCCCAAGCAGACCTGACCAACGCCAACGCCGCAGCCGTCACCGGCACCGGAACGGGCGAACAATGGCTGGCCCGCTACAAGGATTCCCTCATGGGTGTCTTCGGCAGCCCGCAGCGCGTCCTGGTCCGCGGGGCCGGCGCCCTGGTCTGGGATGCAGACGGCAAGGAATACCTGGACCTGCTGGGTGGGATCGCCGTGAACGCGCTGGGCCATGCCCACCCCTTCGTCACCTCCGTGATCGCCAGCCAGCTCTCCACCCTGGGCCACGTCTCCAACTTCTTCACGAGCCCCACACAGATTGCCCTGGCCGAGAAACTGCTGGAACTGGCCGAAGCACCCCAGGGCTCCAAGGTGTTCTTCGCCAACTCCGGCACCGAGGCCAACGAGGTCGCGTTCAAGCTGGCCCGCGCCCACGGCGGCAAGGAACGCCCCACTATCCTGGCCCTGGAAGGCGGCTTTCACGGCCGCACCATGGGCGCCCTGGCCATGACGGCCAAGGCCGCCTACCGTGAACCGTTTGAACCCATGCCGGCCGGCGTGCGCCACATTCCCTTCAACGACATTGACGCCCTGCGCGCCGCCATGGACAGCTCCGTTGCGGCCCTGGTCATCGAGCCCATCCAGGGCGAGGCCGGCGTGCGCCCGCTCTCCACCGAATACCTGGCGGCCGCCCGCGAGTTGACCCGCGAGTACGGAGCCCTCCTGATCCTGGACGAGGTCCAGACCGGCATCGGCCGCACCGGCACCTGGTTCGCCGGCATCGAGGCAGGCATCACCCCCGACGCCATGACCCTGGCCAAGGGTCTCGGCGGCGGCTTCCCCATCGGCGCCATCATCACCTTCGGCGAGGAACCTTCCCTGCTGCTCAGCGCTGGCCAACACGGCACCACGTTCGGCGGCAACCCCGTCGCCACGGCCGCGGCACTGGCCACCCTGCATGTGCTGGAATCCCAGCATGTGCTGGCCAACGTCAAAGCCGTCAGTGACATCTTTGCCGACGGCCTGGCCAGGGTCGACGGTGTGAGTGACGTTCGCGCCTTCGGCCTCCTGATCGGCTTTGACCTCGCCGAAGACATCGCCGCCGGAGTTGTGAGTGCCGCCCTCGACGCAGGCTTCATCGTCAATGCGCCGCGCCCCAACACCATCCGGCTCGCACCGCCACTGAACCTCACAGTGGAGCAGGCCCAATCGTTCCTTGCAGCATTGCCCGCCTTGATCGCCACGGCCACGGCCGCCCACCAGTTGGAAAAGAGCTCCTAGATGACACGCCACTTTCTCGTAGACACCGACCTCAGCCCGGCCGAGCAGGCGGAGGTCCTGGACCTTGCCGCCGAGCTCAAAAAGGCGCCCTACTCCAAGAACACTTTCGCGGGCGACGGCTCGGGCGCCCAGACCGTGGCGGTGATCTTTGACAAGACTTCCACCCGGACCCGCGTTTCCTTTGCAGCAGGCGTGGCGGCGCTGGGTGGCAACCCGCTGATCATCAACCCGGGCGAGGCCCAGATCGGCCACAAGGAATCCGTGGCCGACACCGCCAAGGTGCTCGAACGCATGGTCTCCACCATTGTGTGGCGCACCTACAGCCAGGCCGGGCTTCAGGAGATGGCCGCCAACTCCAAGGTGCCTGTCATCAACGCACTCTCCGATGACTACCACCCCTGCCAGCTGCTTGCGGACCTGCTCACCATCAAGGAGCACAAGGGTGAGCTGGCCGGGCTGACCATGACGTACATGGGGGATTCGGCCAACAACATGGCCAACTCCTACCTGCTCGCCGGCGTCACGGCCGGCATGCACGTGCGCATCACCGGACCCGCCGGACATCTGCCGGCTGACGCCGTCGTGGCCGCCGCGCAGGAACGCGCAGCCCAGACCGGCGGCTCCGTCCTCATCACCACCGACGTCGCCGAAGCCGTTGCCGGGGCTGACGTCCTCGTCACCGACACCTGGGTCTCCATGGGCCAGGAAGAGGAAAAGGCTGCGCGCCTGGAGCTCTTCACCGAATACGCGCTCGACGACGCCGCACTCGCCCAGGCCGCACCCAACGCCATCGTGCTGCACTGCCTGCCCGCCTACCGCGGCTACGAGATCTCCGCCTCCGTCATTGACGGCCCGCAGTCGGTGGTGTGGGACGAGGCCGAGAACCGCCTGCACGCCCAGAAGGCGCTCATGGTCTGGCTCGTGGAGAACTCTGCGCAGAAGTCCGACGCCGGTGCTGCCGCGGCTTCCGCTGCCGGTGCCTCAGCTGCCGGTGCCTCAGGTGCCGGTGCCTCCGCCACGGGCCGACTGGCCGGAGCCTAGCCATGGGCAAGCCCACCATTCCGGCCGGCATGCCGGCCACCAAAACGGCACGGCAGGCCCGGGTGCAGGCCCTGCTGAACAGCCGGGCCGTGCGCTCCCAGGCCGAGCTGGCCTCATTGCTGGCCGACGACGGCCTGATGGTGGGGCAGGCGACGCTCTCACGTGACCTGGTGGAATTGCGGGCAGTACGGGTCCGTGGCAACGACGGCGGGCTGATCTATGCGCTGCCCCGCGAAGGCGGGGACCGCAGCGTGCACGCCGCCTCGTCCCAGGAACTGCTCGACACCCGGCTGATCCGGCTGTGTGGGGAGTTGCTGGTCACGGCAGAGGGGTCGGCCAACATTGCCGTGCTGCGCACCCCGCCAGGAGCTGCCAACTTCCTGGCCCTGGCGATCGACCATTCCGTCATGCCCGCCATCTTGGGCACCATCGCTGGGGACGACACCGTCATGGTGATCACCCGTGAGCCCTTGGGTGGGGCGGACGTGGCCGAACGGTTCCTGCAATTTGCCGCCGAGTCCAGCGCCGGGGCGTAGCCGGGGCGGCGGTGGGTTTCGCCGCCATTTCAGCGGCCGCAACGCGCGTCGAGAATGCCCCAAACCGTACCGCAGCGTGCCGCCATCCTCGAAAATGGTTGCGACTCGCGACGTGGGTGCAACTTTGGCGGCATGTCACGGAGTGGACCCATTTTCGGCAAAACTGCCGCCCGGAATGGGTACAACTGCCGCCCGGAATGGGCGCATCGTCGCTGTGACCCCGCCCAGTGCCGCCGAACGCCGGCCACGTCGTCGCCGCTCACGCACCCAAGTCCACTCATTTCGTCGCAGCAACTCCGCTGTGGAAGCCGGGCGACCCACAACGCAGCCGGAAACTGCCAGAATATTAGCCCTGTTGGACCTGCGCCACCCAGTCTTCAATCCCCGTGGCCGTAATCGGCAGCGCATCCGAGATGACCTCCGAACCAGTGTCCGTGATGAGCACGTTGTCCTCGAGCCGGACGCCGATGCCGCGCAGTTCCGGCGGCAGCGTCAGATCGTGTTCGTGGAAGTACAGCCCGGGCTCCACGGCAAGCACCATGCCGGGCGCCATGGTGGCCGCCTGATAGTCCTCGTGGCTTGACTGTCCGCAGTCGTGCACGTCCAGGCCCAGGTGGTGGCCCACCCCGCACACCAGGTAGCGTCGGTGGTGCTGGCCGGCGGGGGACAGCGCCTCGTCCACCGACACCGGCAGCAGGCCCCAGTCGAACAGGCCGTTGGCAATGACCTCCATGGAGGCATGGTGGAAGTCCGTCCACGGCCGGCCGGGCCCCACGGCGGCCAGGCCGGCCCGGTGTGATTTCTCCACGAGGTCGTGGACCTGGCGCTGGATGGGGCTGAATGTGCCGCCGCCAGGGAACGAACGCGTCACATCGGCCGTGTAGAAGCTGTTGGCTTCCACGCCCATGTCCAGCAGCAGCACCCTGTCCTCCAGGACAGGCCCGTCGCTGCGCACCCAGTGCAGGGTGGGTGCATGCTTGCCGCTGCCAACAATCGTGGCATAGCCAACCCCGTTGCCGTAGGTTCGGGCGTGCCGGTCAAACGTTCCCTGCAGCCACCGTTCCCCGCCGCCGCGCACGGCTTGCGGGATTTCACGCACGACGGCGGCAAAGCCGTCAATCGTGTGGCCGACGGCTTCGCGCAACTGGGCGATTTCCCAGTCGTCCTTGACCATCCGCAGGGTCGCCATGACGCGGCCCAGCTCGCCGCCGGCAGGAAGCCCAAAGCGGCTGCTCAGGTCAGCGGCAATCTTCCCTGTCCCGAGCGTGCCTACGCCGGCCCGCATGGCCGCAGCGATTCCGGCGTCGAGCTCGGTCAAGGGCAAGACCTGCAGGGACAGCGCCTGGGACCAGTCTGAAAAGTCGGGGGCAGAGCCAACCCACATCTCACCGTGCGCGGCATTGGCGAAGAACTGCGGATCCCCGGCGTAGAAAGGTGCCGGGATGTACAAGGTGGCGTCATGGCTGGTGCCGGAGGGCGCCATGACCAGCACGGCGGCTTCGATGGAAGCACCCGTGAGCCAGTAGAAATCCGAGTCGGGGCGGAAATCGTAGTACGTGTCGTTGCTGCGCACCGGGGCGGTGCCGGCGCCAATGATCAGCGTCTGGCCGGGAAACTCAGCGGAGAGGCGGGCGCGGTGGCGGCTGGCGGCGCCGGCAGCACCGGCAACCACAGGCGGGGTCCGGTCCGGCGTGCCCCACCTCTGCGCCATGTACTCGCTGAATGCGGGCACGTCGGCCAGCCGCGGCAGGCGCCTGCCGCCCGTTGTCAAGGCAGGCGTGGGCGGGTTGGTCACTGTTTCACTGGCGGGCATGGTGGAACATCCTTCGTCTTCGAGGCCTGGCCGGGGTTGGCTGCGGCCTTGCAGCGCCCCCTTCGTTCCTCCCATTGTTCCCCACCGGTGCAAGGCAAGGCCAACTCCGGGGCCGGCGGAAGACAGGGCACGGGGCGGGCCGCAGGACAGGTTCCCGGCGACACACTGAGGATGGCTGAATATCTTTTAGCGTGAATGCATAATCATGCATTATGCTGTGAAGTAACGTGGATACACACACCAACAAGATCTGAACATAGGGAGACACGAACGTGACTGAACGCATTGTATTGGCCTACTCCGGCGGCCTTGACACCTCGGTTGCCATCGGCTGGATCGGCGAAGCCACCGGCGCGGAAGTTATCGCCGTAGCGGTCGACGTAGGACAGGGCGGTGAGTCCCTTGAGGACATCCGCCAGCGTGCCCTTGGCTGCGGCGCTGTCGAGGCCTACGTTGCCGACGCCCGCGACGAATTCGCCAACGAATACGCCATGCCCACCCTGAAGGCCAACGCGCTGTACCAGGGCCACTACCCGCTGGTGTCCGCCATCTCCCGCCCCGTGATCGTCAAGCACCTGGTCAAGGCCGCCCGCGAATTCGGCGCCACCACCGTTGCGCACGGCTGCACCGGCAAGGGCAATGACCAGGTCCGCTTTGAAGTCGGCATCCAGACCCTTGGCCCGGACCTGAAGTGCATTGCACCGGTCCGTGACCTGGCCCTGACCCGCGACAAGGCGATCGTCTACGCCGAGTCCCACAACCTGCCGATCGAGACCACGAAGAAGAACCCGTACTCGATCGACCAGAACGTCTGGGGACGCGCCGTCGAAACCGGCTACCTCGAAGACATCTGGAACGCCCCCACCAAGGACATCTACGACTACACGGCCACCCCGGAATTCCCGCCGGCACCGGACGAGGTCGTCATCTCCTTCAGCAAGGGCGTACCCGTCGCGATTGACGGGGTTAAGGTTTCCCCGCTGCAGGCCATCCAGGAACTGAACCGCCGCGCAGGCGCCCAGGGTGTTGGCCGCATCGACGTCGTGGAAGACCGTCTCGTTGGCATTAAGAGCCGCGAAATCTACGAAGCACCCGGCGCCATGGCCCTGATGACCGCGCACAAGCACCTCGAAGACATCACGATCGAACGCGAGCAGGCCCGCTTCAAGGCGACAGTCAGCCAGCGCTGGGCCGAGCTGGTCTACGACGGCCAGTGGTTCTCCCCGCTGAAGCGCTCACTGGACGCGTTCATTGAGGACACTCAGCAGCACGTCAACGGCGACATTCGCATGACCCTGCACGGTGGCCAGGCCATCGTGAACGGCCGCCGCTCCGAGACCTCGCTCTACGACTTCGACCTGGCCACCTACGACACCGGCGACACGTTCGACCAGTCGCAGGCCAAGGGCTTCATCGAGCTGTGGGGCATGTCCTCCAAGGTTGCCTCGCAGCGCGACCAGCGCGTCCAGGGACTGTAACCATGGCTCACGGTACTAATGAGGGTGCGCTGTGGGGTGGCCGCTTTCAGGGCGGCCCCGCAGATGCCCTGGCGGCACTGAGCAAGTCAACGCACTTTGACTGGCGGCTGGCGCTGTATGACATCGCCGGCTCCAAGGCGCACGCCCGTGTCCTGAACACGGCCGGCCTGCTCGACGCCGTCGAACTTGCAGGGATGCTGAGGGCCCTTGACGAGCTGGAAGCCGATGTGAAGTCCGGGGCCTACGGCCCGTCCGAGTCCGATGAGGACGTGCACGGCTCCCTGGAGCGCGGCCTCATCGAGCGTGCCGGTACGGCCCTGGGTGGCAAGCTCCGCGCCGGGCGCTCACGCAACGACCAGATCGCCACGCTCGGGCGCATGTACCTGCGCGACCACGCAAAGATCATCGCCGCAGGAGTCCTCTCCGTCGTTGATGCGCTCGTGGCGCAGGCCAAGGCGCACCACGGTGTGGCCATGCCCGGCCGCACGCACCTCCAGCACGCCCAGCCGATCCTGCTCAGCCACCACCTGCTGGCCCACGCCTGGGCACTGTTGCGCGATGTGCAGCGCCTGGTCGACTGGGACAAGCGCGCAGCGGTGTCGCCCTACGGCTCCGGTGCGCTTGCCGGATCCTCGCTGGGCCTGGACCCCAACGCCGTCGCGGCGGACCTTGGCTTCGATTCGGCCGCCTGGAACTCGATCGATGGCACCGCTTCCCGTGATGTTTTCGCCGAGTTCGCCTGGGTGTGCGCCATGATCGGCGTGGACCTGTCAAGGATCTCCGAGGAAGTCATCCTGTGGGCCACGAAGGAATTCTCCTTCATCACCCTGCACGATTCCTACTCCACGGGATCCTCGATCATGCCGCAGAAGAAGAATCCCGACGTGGCGGAACTGGCCCGCGGCAAGGCCGGGCGCCTCATCGGCGACCTGACCGGGCTGCTGGCCACCCTGAAAGGCCTGCCGCTGGCGTACAACAGGGACCTGCAGGAGGACAAGGAGCCCGTCTTTGATGCGGCCGACACCCTTGAACTGCTGCTCCCGGCCGTCTCCGGCATGATGGCCACGTTGGTGTTCAACACCGAACGCATGGAATCTCTGGCACCGCAGGGCTTCGCACTGGCCACCGACATTGCAGAATGGCTGGTCCGCCAGGGCGTGCCGTTCCGCGACGCGCACGAGCTCTCAGGTGCCGCCGTCAAGGTCGCCGAGGGTCGCGGCGTGGAGCTGTGGGACCTCACGGACGAGGAGTACGCCGGCATTTCGGCGCACCTCACGCCCGAGGTTCGCACGGTTCTAAGCACGGAAGGCTCGCTCAGTAGCCGCAACGCACAGGGCGGCACCGCTCCGTCGGCAGTGCTGGCGCAGCTGGCTGCCCTTGAGGGGCAGCTGGGTGAGGTTCGCGCCTTCCTGGCCTGACCGGCGTCGTACTTCTCTCGCAACAACGGCAAATGCCCGCATCCGACATGGGTGCGGGCATTTCCTGCGCTATGCCGACTTCCTGCTCCAGTAACTATCGGTCTCCCACTGCTCGCACGCTCGCGCCGGGCCCCTCGACCGCTAGCGCCTATCGGTCTCCCACTGCTCGCACGCTCGCGCCGGGTCCCTCGACCGCTAGCGCCTATCGGTCTCCCACTGCTCGCACGCTCGCGCCGGGTCCCTCGACCGCTAGGCTGGGGTGCATGACTGATATTTCTAATGCGCAGCTGATGGAGCGGCTCACGGCTGCTGCGGACAATGTGAGCGCAAAATTGGGGGGCCTCAGCGACGCCGATGTCCTGGTCCTCACCGATCTGCCCGGCTGGACGCGGGGACACGTTTTGGCGCATATTGCGCACGTTTCGAACGCCGTGGCGCGGCAGGTCGAATACGCCCTGCGCGGGGAGCTGATTGAGTTTTACGACGGCGGGCCGGGTGGGCGCACGCAAGCAATCGAGATGAATGCCGGTCATTCGGCGCAGGAGCACCGAGAGTATATTTCAGCGGCGTTCACCCGGGCCCTGGCTGTTTTGGGCGGGCTGTCTGAGGAACAATGGGGGTTGCCTGTCAGCTATCGCAGCGGTGATGTGCGGGATGTGTCGTTGGCGTATTGGCGTGAGCTCGTCATTCACCTGGCCGATCTGCAGTTGGGACGCGGACCGGAGACCTGGTCCAAGGAATTCTGCCTCTACCTGATCGAATTTCTCACGGCGCGCGTGCCCGGGGACCTGCAGTTGAAGCTGTTGCCGCTGGCGTTGCCGCCCATGACGGTGGGTGCGGGGGAGACCACGGTTTCGGTCTCCGGCATGCTGACCGACATCACCGCGTGGCTGTCCGGCCGCACGCCCACCATGGGCTCCCTGCGGGCCGAGGCCGCCGCCGATTCCGTGGAGCTGCCCACGTTGCTGCCGTGGCCGTCGGCGTTCGCCGCGAAGTAGCCTACCGCTGGTAGCCGCCGCTGCCTCTGGAAGGCGGGTTTCGCCGTCGTACTTCGTTGATGTACGACGGCGGGACTCGCCTTTTCCCTGTTCCCCAGCTGCCGCCGGGGTACCCAGGGGCGCTGCCGCGGATGTCTAGAATATTTGTTTGGGAAGATCGACGAATCCATTGCTTTACGGGTTAATGGGATCTATAATTGTGGTATGGGCGATTCACTGGAATTCCCGACGGATCGGGAAGAGGCATCCACCACAGTAAGTGTGGCGGAGCTGATCGATGCTCTCGCCTTTCCTGTCATTGAACCACTCGCCACCGACATGGGTGCCCTCTCAGAACGCCCGCCCCTGCCGGTGCCCGGAGAATCCGGCCCTGCCTCCTTGTCCCAGCTCGATGGTGTGAGGGCGTTGATGGACGGGTGCGGGGAGGCCATTGCCGCGCTGAGAAGGCAGCAAAACCGGTGTGCCGCGCTCGTGGCCGTCATGGTGGAACGCCTGGAATCCACCGCCGTGCTTGAAGGTGGCCTGCTCTCGCTCGACTGGTGGCAGAAGGGTTGCTCCCTTGACCAGATCTGCGCGGAGCTGGCCACCATTCTCCACGTCTCTGAAGGTGTGGCGGGGCGGTTGATAGAACAGTCGCTCACGTTGGTGCGCACGCTGCCGGCGTCCATGGAACAGCTGACAGTGGGGGAGCTGGGCTGGGACCATGCGGTGGTCATTGCCGAGGAGACCTCCCTGCTGCGGGCGGCCGGCATTGCCCAAGAGACCATCGACGCCTTCGAGCAGTGCCTGTTGGGGCACGCGGCCAACAAGACACTACCCAGCTTCCGCTCCACCGCGCGGCGGCTGCGCGAACGCCAGTACCCGGAAACCATCACAGCACGCACCCGCCGCGCCTATGCCGACAGGAACCTGCGGGTCAGCCGCGGCTTTGACGGCATGTCCTGGCTAAGCCTCTATGCCCCGTCGCCCACCATCGAGGCCATCTGGGACCAGTGCACCTACACAGCCCAAGCCGCCCAGGGCTCCCACGAGGACCGCACCATGACCCAACTGCGGGCAGACATCGCGGCCGCCCTGTTATTACGCCAGAGCATGGACGAAAACAGCATCCACAGCCCAGCCCTCCAAGACGTTCGACTATCGGATGACGCTGCCGGGTGGGGCCGCAACGGCACCAGCGAGGGCAGCGCCCAGGGCAATGCCTCCGGCACCAGCGCGGGCAGCTCCCTGCACAACGGACCCGGCACTGATATGAACAACAGCACCTTCACCTCCGACCTTGGGCCCGACGGCCACTGCGGTCTAAACTCTCCCTCAGGCCCAGTGGGCACGTACTTTACCGGGGCCGCCGAGTCGGGCACCACTGAGTCTTGGCCCTGGTGCCTGCAGTCCGAACCGGACCCCTGCGGTGAAGGCGCATTTCCTGACCCGAACCGGTACGGCGGTGTCTTCTACCCGTGGCAGGTCCCGCGATTTGACGATCCTGACTACACCGACCCGGCCTTTAGGGAACCGGATCCCCGCAACTCCCCGCAGTGGCACTCCACGGCGCAACTGCCCGTGTTGACTCCTGCGGGAACAGGCGGCCCCGAAATGGTGAACGGCACCGGGGGTGACCCAACGAGGGCAGTCGCGGACGGTCCCCGGGGGAGAACTGTGCCCAGTCCTGGTGGTAGCGAGCAGTGGCCGCCACTGCCGCAGGTTACGCCGGTGGTGTTGATTCCCGTGCTGTCGATGCTCGGGGTGACGAACGAACCCGCGTGGCTGGAAGGGGCAGGTCCCATCAGCATGGAAGTTGCCCAGCGCCTGGCTTCCCAGGCCGGCAGCATGCTTCGGTTGCTGGTAGATCCCATCAGCAACCAACCCCTTGACATCGCCCCGGACCGTTACCGGATCAGCGAGGCCATGCGAACGCAGCTGCGCATCAGGGACGAATACTGCCAGTTCCCCGGCTGCAACACCAAGGCCGTCAACTGCGAGGTCGACCATGTCAAGAGCTTCGAAAGCGGCGGGCGGTCCATTTACAACAACCTTGAACACCTGTGCGCACACCACCACCTCGTCAAACACTTCAAGGACGACAAGGACAGGCACGGCAAACTCAGGTGCATCGACGAGCCTGAACGGCAAGGACTGCACCTCAGGGGCTGGACGCCGCGCATCGAAGATGGCGGACGGATCTCCTGGACATCACCGTCAGGCAGGTACTGCCCGCCCGACCTTGAGGAGCCACAGGCACCGGCCTACCCGAAATGGTTGAAGAAACTCATCAGCCGGGCCCACACGGAACAAGGCAGCAGTGCCTGCCGTGCCGACTCGGCTCCCACAGACCAGGATTGCACCACCCCGGCTCCCGCCGATGCGAACCCCACCGCCCCGGCTCCCGCCGATGCGAACCCCACCACCCCGGCTCCCACCGATGCGAACCCCACCGGCCTGTCTCCCACCGATACGGAGGCACTGGAAGCCTTGGCCCAGGATACGGCCCGGGATCCTGTCGACGAGGAGATCTGGGACTTCAACAACCTGCCGGAGCCGCCCGAGGCATCACCGTACGACGCAGAGGACAACGAAATCCTGACCAGGCTCGCCATCGAACACGCACTCAGCCACCCTTGGCTAGGACTCGCAGCATAGCCGTCCCTTACCATGGGCCCACGGCCACAAGCACGCCGACCCGGGCCGCTCCGAACCGAACGACTCCGGCAGGATCCCGCCCACTAGAAGCGCTCCGGCTCGGTTCCCAATACGAAGTGGATGCCGCAGCTATCAACCATAAGGTAAGGCCCCGGCCGCCCATTGGGGAGCGCATCATCCAATACCTCCGGCGGCACCCGTAACACTGCTTCTTACCCGTAAACGAGAACCCGTGGGTATGCCTGTGAAGCGCGGGTAAGCCGGCGGTAAGCGGCGGAGTGAAAACTTGATATCACGAAGCACGGAAACCTTGTAAAGCAAAAGGAACCGATCATGGTATCTGCATCCCGACCCACCGATCTGGCCATTGAGGCCCACGGCTTGGTCAAACTCTTTGGCAGCAATCGTGCCGTCGACGGCGTGGACCTCGCTGTCCAAACCGGCACCGTCTACGGCGTTCTGGGCCCCAACGGCGCCGGCAAGACCACCACCATCTCCATGTTGGCCACGCTGCTGCGCCCTGATGCGGGGGAAGCCAAGATCTTCGGCTTCGACGTCCGTACCGAGGCACAGATCGTCCGCCAGCTCATTGGCGTCACCGGCCAGTACGCCTCAGTTGATGAAAACCTCAGCGCCACCGAAAATCTTGTCTTGTTCTCCAAGCTGCTGGGCCTGCGCGGATCGGCTCCCAAACGGAAGATGGCCGAGCTACTGGAAGAGTTTGGCCTGACCGAGGCGGCCAAACGACCGCTTAAGAACTTCTCCGGGGGCATGCGCCGCCGGCTCGACCTGGCCGCGAGTCCTATTGCGCAACCGCCTCTGCTCTTCCTGGACGAGCAGGGCAAGGCTACGATGGATCAGGTGGCTGATGGAGGCGTGTGGAAGCCCTGACGAATGGATCCAACGACAATTTGCTCGACCAACTCGGAGTTGAGCAGCCGGGCGAGCCTGTGGCGGACGGCACTCCCGTCGGCGTCGACTGGGAGCAGTGTCCACAGCATGGGGCCCGTGAAATCCTTTCCAAGCATCATGCGGGCAACGCCGGAGGCTTCCACCGGTCGCTGCAGTTCCAGAAACCAGTTGCGCACCTGGGTGCCCGCCATGTTGAGCAGACCGGCTTCGACGCTGACTGGATCCGCCTCGTATCCGGGGCCCGCAGCTTCGATGCACCGGGTGGCGAGTCGGAACAGATCCGGTTCTGCGGCCAGGGCATCGGGGTCGCGTGCTGGTGCGTCATTCATGGCCCTCCCCATGCTCGGTCATGCGTTTTGTCAGGAATACGTGTTGGACCCGGACACTTGACACCCGGACAGTTGAACAATAAGCGCCATCCGGTGCCTGTTGCCAAGATTCTGGCCACAGGTCCTGTTTTGTCCCTCGAAGGGGTGGCAACTGGCAGTAGCTGGCAATCCGCGCCTCGCGACATGGTGGCCAACAAGGGCCAACAGCTATTTCTCCCCTGTAACCCGCCACAGATGCAGCGTGGCATACGAGCGCCAAGGCCGCAGGGTCTCTGCCATGTGGCTCAGTTCGGGCGCCTTGATGGTGCGGGCCTGGGCCAACGAGTCGCCGCGCAGGAGGCCGTAGCCATTGCGGACGGCAGCATCGCCGGGCAGAAAAATGTCATTGTCGCCCAGCACGCGCATGGCTACGTAGCCCACTGTCCAGGGACCGATGCCGGGGATGGGCAACAGCTTGGAGGCAAGGGTGTCGTGGCTGTCGGCGGGCCCTATTTGCAGGGATCCGCCGGCCAGCATGGCGGCGACAGAAACTATGGAATCGATGCGTCGTTGGGGTCCGCGAAGGATGTCCCGGCCGCCGACCGCGATCTCAGCCGGCTGCGGGAAGAAATGCGTCATGGAACCGTACGGCAGCCGGGTGGGGGTGGCCAGCGCCAGCAGTTGGGTCAGCGCCGTGCGGGCAGCAGCCACGGTGATTTGCTGGCCAACCATGGCGCGTATGAGAATTTCCGCAGGATCAACACAGCCCGGCAGACGGATGCCCGGCAGCCTTGCAACACGCGCTGACAGCATCGGCAGGGCGCCCAGTGCGGCATCAGCCTGGCTGGGATCGTGGTCTAGATTGAATAGATGGCGCACCGTGGTGATGAGTTCGCCAGTGTCTGCAGGGTCCTCGACGTCATGTTCCAGCCGGAGGGTAATACCATCCCACCCGAGGTGGAACCACGCATGCCCGCCGGAGAGTTGCAGCGTTCGGGCATAGCTAGTGGCCGTCGCCTCCTCAACGCCGGGCACCGCGCGAGCCGCCAGAAAATCAAAGATGCCGGGCTCAAAAGGGGGATGGAAATCAAGGTAAACTGCCATGCCTGCATTCTGCCACGCGGAGCCACGGGTGAGGGCCGCAGCCGGAAACTGGCAGCACCCGAGTCAGGGCAGCAACACGATTTTGCCGTGGACGGTGCCCGCCTCCATCGCGGAGTGCGCGCGGGCCGCATCCTGCAGCGGCAGTGTGGTGATGCTGCGTGCCGCAAGTGCCCCGCCAGCCAGGAGCTTGTTCACTGTTGTCGAAGCCTCCGCAAGGTCGGTTTCCGTTGCGTTGCTAATCGCAAATCCACGGATGCTTATGTCGTGCGGGTACAGCCTGCCCAGCGGGATGGTGGCCTTCGCTGACATGCCCGACATGAGCACGATGCGTCCACGCAGCCCCAACACGTCCAGGGCAAGATCAAGCTGGTGCCGTCCGGACGTCTCCAGATGCACATCCACCCCACGACCGCCGGAGACCCGGTCCACGGTGTCGCGCAGTTCATCGGCGAAGTCCGGGGACCGGTAGTCAAGCACGGCGCCGGCGCCCAGCCCGCGGCAGTACTCGAGGTCGGCTGCGCTGGAGGAGGCGACGACCATGGCACCGGCACTGACTGCCTGGCTGAGGGCGGCAGAACCGACGCCCCCGCCCGCACCGCCGATGAACACGGTTTCCCCCGGCTGCACTTGGCCATGCCGGTGCAGCGCCAAATAGGCGGTGGCGCCGGAGTGGAGCACAGCTGCCGCCGCCACCGGGTTCGTCCCGGCATGCAGCCGGTACAGCCGCTCGACGGGAACGGCCGCGAACTCGGCGGCCGCCCCTGGCCGGCCTGCAAATCCCATCGAATTGGACCATACCGGATCCCCTGGTGCGAAGCCGGCGTACTCCTCCGGCGTGCCAGATCCGAGCCGTTCGACCGTGCCCACCAGGTCCCGGCCCAGCACCTGTGGAAAAACAAGTTCCGTGGCATAGGCGCCGCTGCGGACAAAGGTGTCCACGTTGTCCACAGCGGAGGCGGCCACCCGCACCAGAATGGTGCCGGGCGCTGGCCGGGGCAGCGGCACGTTGCCGTATTCGATGACGTCGAGGCCGCCCCTTCCGGTGAAATACGCGGCCTTCATGACTGCTGGCTCCATGGGTGGAGTCTATTCCCCAAGGAAGCACGCAGGACAGATGCGAAGGAGGACGGAACGTGTGCCCTGCTAAGTTGAGAATATGACCGCCTCGATCGACATCCTTGAGCTGCTGCAAAAGCCCGCCACGGAGGTGGCACCGTACTTACTGGGCGCATTGGTGAGGCATGAGAGTCCTGAAGGACCCGTCGTCGTACGTTTGACGGAGGTGGAAGCCTACCTGGGCCCTAGGGATTCTGAACATCCGGACCCCGGAGCGCACAGCTACCGGGGAAAGACGAACCGCAATTCGGTCATGTTTGGGGACCCCGGGCACCTCTATGTCTATTTCACTTATGGCATGCACTACTGCGCGAACCTGGTCTGCCGGCCGGAGGGGTTGTCGTCGGGCTGCCTGATGCGGGCAGGAGAGATCGTGGAGGGCGTGGACTTGGCGCGACTGCGACGGCCCACCGCCAAGCATGATTATGAGCTGGCCCGGGGGCCGGCCAGACTGACCAAGGCCATGGGATTGACTCTGGCGCACAACGGGATCGCTGCGTTGGTCGGGGAAGTCACGGTGACGCTGCCGGACACGCCCGCCTCGAACGTCATGATGGGCCCGCGCGTGGGCATCAGCGGGCCCGGAGGCACAGCGGAATACCCATGGCGGTTCTGGCTCCCCGGCGAACCGACGGTCTCCAAATTTAAGCCGGGAGCGGTGCGTGCTCCGCGTCGGCCCGGACCAACTGCTCGGAAAACCCAATAAGCTCGGTGACCTCGGGCAGCAGGTCCACTGGTGTGAGTCGCTGCACCAGGCACGCACGGGATGCCGGCCACCCGTACTCCAGCAGCGAGTAGACGCAGCTGTCCACGCGGGTTCCATCGTGGCCGCGCCGGTAGCTGCGCAGCACGCCTTCCAGGGTGGCGCCCAGTTTTACGATGGCGGCGGCGCTGCGGGTGTTGCGCACATCGCAGCGCAGCGTGACGCGCTGCACGGCATGTTCCTCGAAGGCAAAGGTCAGCAAGGCCAGTTTTGAGGTGGCATTGACGTTGCGCCCCCAGTAATTCCGGCCAAAAAACGTCATGCCCACTTCAACCCGTGACCGCTCCGGGACCAGGTCGTAGAGGCTGGTGGTGCCGGCCACGGTTCCGGTCTCCTCATCCATCACGGCGAAGACCATGACGGGGGGATCGCCAATCCGGGCGGCAAAAATCCGTTCCAGGGCACGTTTGGACGTGGTCCGTTCCGTGGCCATCCCGGACCACCTGTCCACATCGATGTAGGGGCACAAATCTGCCGCGTGACGACGCCGTAGTGGCACAGGCCGGGAGGTTGCGCGAAGCGCAAACACTCTGTCCGGGGAGTGAAATGGTGTGTTGCACGGAGAATATATGAGCACCTTTTTGGGCAACGGAAAAGCCCCATTTTGAGACCCTGTACCGTGGAGGGGTGAATGAGACCTTAATTGCCCCCGAAACACCCTTCGCCCGCAATCCCGAAACTGCCAATGTTCGGCATGTTTCCGCGGTTATTGAGCAGTTGTGCGCCACCGTCCCGGACTACCCGTCCCCGGGCATTGTTTTCAAAGATTTAACCCCCGTTTTTGCCGATGGCGCCGCCCTGAAACTGGTGGTGGATTCCATCGTCAGCAATTTTGCCGGAAAGTTCGACGCCGTTGCCGGAGTTGAAGCCCGCGGCTTCCTCTTGGCTGCGGCCGCTGCATACGCCACCGGAACCGGCGTAATCACCATCCGTAAGGCAGGAAAACTGCCCCGTGACGTGTATGCGGAAAGCTATGCGCTGGAATACGGCGAGGCAACCCTGGAACTGCACCAGGATGACGTCCCAGTTGGTACGCGTGTGCTAATTCTCGACGATGTGCTCGCCACCGGCGGCACGCTCGGCGCTGCCGCAACCCTGCTGGAACGCACCGGGGCAGTGGTGGCAGGCATCGGCGTCGTACTTGAAATTGATGCGCTGCCGGGCCGGGACAACCTGGCTGGCCGCGACGTGGTCTCGCTGCTGCACGTTTAAAACTGCTGCACGTTTAAGGCGGCAATTGCCCGACCCGCAAGAGGGATAGAATAGACGGTCCGCCTTTTGGTGGAAGCCTTACGTATCAGGAGCCTTGCATGTATGACGACGAGTTGGCCAAAGAACGCACTTATGTTGACGGTCTTTATTCACGCCTAGATGAGCTGCGCGCTGAAAAGGTGGAGCAGCTCGGCGGGGTGCGCCGCGAAAAGTCCATGGGGACGCACCAGAATCGCTCGGAGCGTGACGCCTTTGCCACACTCTACGAGAACCGTTTGGCTCAGCTCAACGCCGTTGACGACAAGCTCGTTTTTGGCAGGCTGGATCTTGACAACGGCCAGGACCGCTACATTGGCCGCATCGGACTGTCCTCGGAGGACCAGCGCCAACTCATGGTCGACTGGCGCGCGCCCGAGGCCGGGACCTTCTACCAGGCCACAGCCTTTGAACGCATGGGCGTGCGCCGTCGTCGTCATTTGCTGCTGCAGGGACGCACCGTCAAGGCCATTGAGGACGACGTCCTTGACCACACCATGCTGGTAGAGGGCGAACACCTGCAGGGCGAAGGCGCGCTGCTGGCTGCCTTGAACTCCAAGCGCACGGGCCGCATGAATGACATTGTCGGCACCATCCAGGCGGAGCAGGACCGCATTATCCGCTCACCCCTGAGTGGTGCGCTCGTGGTCCAGGGCGGTCCGGGCACCGGAAAAACCGCCGTGGCCCTGCACCGCGCCGCCTACCTGTTGTACACGCACCGGGAGCGGCTGCAGTCCGCCGGAGTGCTCCTTGTGGGCCCATCCAACGCGTTCATGAAATACATTGAGCGGGTGCTGCCCTCGCTGGGAGAGACCGGCGTGGTCATGGCAAGCGTGGGAAACTTGTTCCCTGGCGTGTGGGCCACAGCCCCTGAATCTGCCGAAACTGCGGAACTCAAGGGGCGCATAAGCATGGCGCAGGTGGTGGCCAACGCGGTCGCGAACCGGCAGCGGTTGCCGCGGGAAGACGTCAGGCTCGATGTCGAGGGCACCCGTCTGATTCTTACCGTCCGTCAGGTGCGCCGTGCCAGGGACAAGGCGCGCGCCACGGGTCTGCCGCACAATGAAGCACGCATCACCTTTGTTAAGACGTTGCTGCGTGAACTCACCGAGCAGCTGCGCGAACACATCGAATCCGCGGGTGCCGGCAACAACGCCGACAGGTCATATCTGGCGGAGGATGTTCGCTCGGCCAGGGATGTGCGTGTCATGCTCAACCTTTGCTGGATGCCCATGACGGCGCAGAAGCTCGTGGATGACATGTTCAGCAAGCCGGAAATCCTGGCCGCGGTGACTCCAGGCTTCAGCCAGGTGGAACGCGAGCTTCTCCTGCGCAGCCCCGGAACCCCCTGGAGCGAGTCCGATGTGCCGCTGCTGGATGAAGCAGCTGAACTGTTGGGCGACATGGATGCGACAGGCGGCCGTGCCCAGGCCACTGTGGAATCCCAGCGCAAGCGTGATTTAGTCAACGCCGAGAAGGCCATCTCCAATGTGAACCAGCAACTGGAAGATTCCGGCGTCGACGGCATGTTGACGGCTGAGCAGCTGGCTGATTACAACATTGTCGAAGCCGAATCTCAGACAAGTGCCGAGCGGGCCCTCACCGACCGGACCTGGGCTTACGGCCACGTGGTGGTTGACGAAGCCCAGGAACTTTCGCCCATGCAGTGGCGCCTGCTGGTGCGCCGCTGCCCAGTGAAGTCGTTCACGATTGTCGGCGACATCGCCCAGACAAGCTCTGCCGCCGGTGCCATGTCGTGGCAGAAGGCGCTCATGCCGGTCATGGGGGAGCGCTGGACCATTGAAGAATTAACCGTCAATTACCGTACGCCCTCGCAGATTGCGGAGGCCGCGGTGCGCATGGCCAATGCGGCCGGGCAGGTTGTTTCGGCCCCCAAGGCCGTGCGCGACGGCGAATGGGAACCGTTGGTTGACCACGTTGCCGTTGAGCAGGTCATCAGGCAGGTTGTCGCCGTCATGGCCGAGGAGACTGCCGCCGTGGGTGGTGGGCTGGTGGCTGTTATTGCACCCCCAGCCATGGTTGCGGAAACCGCAGCCGCCTTGCGTTCCGTCTATGGCGCACGGATTGGGCATGGCGCCGGCTCGCTGGAGCAGGACATTGTGGTCATTGACCCGCACGAGGCAAAGGGCCTGGAATTTGACGGGGTCATCATCGTCGAGCCGGCTGCCCTGCTGGCCGGCGCCCATGGCCGGGTTGGCGACCTGTATGTGTCGATGACCCGTCCCACCCAGAGGTTGCGCCTGATCACCTCGGAACCGCTGCCTGCCGGCATAGCCAAGTAAAGTCCCGTCGCCGCAGCCCTCACATTGTCGGCCGCGGCGGGTGGCGGTGCGGGGCAGGAATGCCGAAGAAACGCCGTCGTTCTGGTATTTTTGGGGTGTGTCTTTGCAAACTAAACTCCGCGTCCCCGAGAACGATCCCAGCTTCGCCAATGTTTGGCAGGAGCTCAAGTGGCGAGGCCTGGTCAAGGTCTCCACCGACGAGGCGGCCCTTGAAGAGCTGCTCGCCGGCGAGCCGATCACGTACTATTGCGGCTTTGACCCCACAGCGCCCAGCCTGCACCTTGGCAACCTGGTCCAGTTGCTGACCATGCGCCGCATGCAGCTTGCCGGCCACAAGCCGCTGGGCCTGGTGGGCGGGTCGACCGGCCTGGTGGGGGACCCGCGCCCCACCGCCGAGCGCACCATGAACTCGAAGGAAACGGTCACCGAGTGGGTTGGCTACCTGCAGGGCCAGGTGCAGCGTTTCCTGTCCTTCGAGGGCGAGAACGCCGCGCGCATGGTCAACAACCTTGACTGGACCGAGCCCATGTCCGTCCTGGATTTCCTGCGCGACATTGGCAAGCACTTCCGGGTTGGCACCATGGTCAAGAAGGACATTGTTGCCTCCCGCCTGAACTCCGACGAGGGCATCAGCTACGCCGAATTCAGCTACCAGATCCTGCAGGGCATGGACTACCTGGAGCTGTTCCGCCAGTACGGCTGCGTGTTGCAGCAGGGCGGATCCGACCAGTGGGGCAACCTGACCAGCGGCACCGATTTGATCCGCAAGGTGGAGGGCGCCTCCGTCCATGCACTGGGCACGCCGCTGATCACCAACTCCGACGGTACCAAGTTCGGCAAGAGCGAGGGCAACGCCATCTGGCTCGATCCCACCATGTGCAGCCCCTTTGACATGTACCAGTTCTGGCTCAACACCTCGGACGCCGATGTGGTTGACCGCCTCAAGGTGTTCACCTTCCTGTCCCGGGAAGAGATCGCTGCCGTTGAGGCCGCCGTTGCGCAAAACCCGCAGGCGCGCGAAGGCCAACGCACCCTCGCCTTCCAGGTGACATCCCTAGTGCATGGTGTGGATGCGGCACTGAAGGTCATCGCCGCATCTGGCGCATTGTTCGGCCAGGGTGATTTGGCGGCACTGGATGTGGCGACCCTGGAGTCGGCCACCCGCGAACTGCCGCGTGCAACCGCCCCGGCTGCCGGCCTGGGCATTGTGGAACTTCTTGTTGCTGCCGGACTGTCCAAGAGCAATTCCGATGCACGCCGCACAGTGGGGGAGGGCGGTGCCTACGTGAACAACGCAAAGATCACCGATCTTGATGCTGTTCTGGGTGCTTCCGAGGCGCTGCACGGCAAGTACTTGCTGGTACGTCGAGGCAAGCGCACCTTGGCCATGGTGGAACTGTCCGCCTAGCGTTTACCTGAAGTTTCACAGCTGCCCGCCCCCGATTTGCATTGGGGGCGGGCAGCTGTGTATTGTTCTATCTGTTGCTTGCGCAACGCTGGGCCACTACCGAGAAATCGGAAGCAGCGCTCACCACCTCGCAAGAAACCAAACTAAACCTTACAAATATTTCACCGAATATAATCGTCTCTTCGATTCGAATATATTGAAATGAAATAAGGGTTTATGGAAAACATGGAGTGACGAGCCGCACATGCTGCGGATTGGACAAAATGAATTCCAATGAAATACAGTTAGATCATCGCAACGACGAAAACTAATTATGAATTACTGATTAGCAATTACTCGAATGCAGTTGTTGTTTGAGAACTCAATAGTGTGCCAAGTTTTATTGATACCAATTTATTTATATTGAATTGGTTATTTGGTTGTGTGTTGCCGCCCCTGTGGTGATGCATGATCGTTTAGCTGGTTTCGAATTTAGTGCATGCGTTGCTCACCATTTTCCGGTGGTTTCGTGTGTGTCTGTTTAGTTATTAACGGAGAGTTTGATCCTGGCTCAGGATGAACGCTGGCGGCGTGCTTAACACATGCAAGTCGAACGATGAACCCCGCTTGCGGGGGGATTAGTGGCGAACGGGTGAGTAACACGTGAGTAACCTGCCCTTAACTCTGGGATAAGCCTTGGAAACGGGGTCTAATACTGGATATTGACTTTTCCTCGCATGGGGATTGGTTGAAAGATTTATTGGTTTTGGATGGACTCGCGGCCTATCAGCTTGTTGGTGAGGTAATGGCTCACCAAGGCGACGACGGGTAGCCGGCCTGAGAGGGTGACCGGCCACACTGGGACTGAGACACGGCCCAGACTCCTACGGGAGGCAGCAGTGGGGAATATTGCACAATGGGCGAAAGCCTGATGCAGCGACGCCGCGTGAGGGATGACGGCCTTCGGGTTGTAAACCTCTTTCAGTAGGGAACAAGGCCAGACGTTGTCTGGTTGAGGGTACTTGCAGAAGAAGCGCCGGCTAACTACGTGCCAGCAGCCGCGGTAATACGTAGGGCGCAAGCGTTATCCGGAATTATTGGGCGTAAAGAGCTCGTAGGCGGTTTGTCGCGTCTGCCGTGAAAGTCCGGGGCTCAACCCCGGATCTGCGGTGGGTACGGGCAGACTAGAGTGATGTAGGGGAGACTGGAATTCCTGGTGTAGCGGTGAAATGCGCAGATATCAGGAGGAACACCGATGGCGAAGGCAGGTCTCTGGGCATTAACTGACGCTGAGGAGCGAAAGCATGGGGAGCGAACAGGATTAGATACCCTGGTAGTCCATGCCGTAAACGTTGGGCACTAGGTGTGGGGGACATTCCACGTTTTCCGCGCCGTAGCTAACGCATTAAGTGCCCCGCCTGGGGAGTACGGCCGCAAGGCTAAAACTCAAAGGAATTGACGGGGGCCCGCACAAGCGGCGGAGCATGCGGATTAATTCGATGCAACGCGAAGAACCTTACCAAGGCTTGACATGAACCGGAAATACCTGGAAACAGGTGCCCCGCTTGCGGTCGGTTTACAGGTGGTGCATGGTTGTCGTCAGCTCGTGTCGTGAGATGTTGGGTTAAGTCCCGCAACGAGCGCAACCCTCGTTCTATGTTGCCAGCACGTGATGGTGGGGACTCATAGGAGACTGCCGGGGTCAACTCGGAGGAAGGTGAGGACGACGTCAAATCATCATGCCCCTTATGTCTTGGGCTTCACGCATGCTACAATGGCCGGTACAATGGGTTGCGATACTGTGAGGTGGAGCTAATCCCAAAAAGCCGGTCTCAGTTCGGATTGGGGTCTGCAACTCGACCCCATGAAGTCGGAGTCGCTAGTAATCGCAGATCAGCAACGCTGCGGTGAATACGTTCCCGGGCCTTGTACACACCGCCCGTCAAGTCACGAAAGTTGGTAACACCCGAAGCCGGTGGCCTAACCCCCTTGTGGGGAGGGAGCTGTCGAAGGTGGGACTGGCGATTGGGACTAAGTCGTAACAAGGTAGCCGTACCGGAAGGTGCGGCTGGATCACCTCCTTTCTAAGGAGCACCAATCACCAACACAACCCCGCATGGGTGTTGAGCGTTGCGTGGTAGGAGAATAGTACGTAGCGGGAACGAAAGTTTCCCGGCGTGCTGCTCAAGGGTGGAATATCAATAAAATAGGTGCCTGCCGGCACGGGCCAATCTGAATCGAGTACAACAACCTTTTGGGGTTGTGGGGAAAAGTTCATCAAGGATTGGTGTGTTCTGGTGGGTGGTGTTTGGCACACTGTTGGGTCCTGAAACAACAACGGGTCATCGATTTCCTTCGTGGGGATCGTCGATCGTTGTTGATTTCTGGTTTCCCTCACATAACTGAACCGGTCACTGGGTGACACACATTTTTGTGTGTCTGGTGGTTGGGGAACGTGTGTGAAGGGGTTGTTGTTTGAGAACTACATAGTGAACGCGAGCATCTTTTATAAGAAAGCAATTTCTTTGAGAATATGAAATAAAACCTGGATCTGACACCACCTTTTGGGGTGGTGCTGGTTTCCATGGTTTTCTCGATAATCAAAAATCATGATGCACCCGCTTTGGTGTGGTGTGTTGTGTTTGACTGCATGTGTGTGGTCAAGTTTTTAAGGGCGCACGGTGGATGCCTTGGCATTAGGAGCCGAAGAAGGACGTAGGAATCTGCGATAAGCCTCGGGGAGTTGATAACCAAACTTTGATCCGAGGGTGTCCGAATGGGGGAACCCCGCCACCGGTTGCAAGACCAGGTGGTGACCCGCATCTGAATATATAGGATGTGTGGAGGGAACGTGGGGAAGTGAAACATCTCAGTACCCACAGGAAGAGAAAACAATAGTGATTCCGTTAGTAGTGGCGAGCGAACGCGGATCAGGCTAAACCGTGTCATGTGTGATAGCCGGCGGGCGTTGCATGGTGCGGGGTTGTGGGACTTACCGATCTAGTTCTGCCGGACTAGGAAGGGGAATGGTGCATGTATAGGTGAACGGTTTTGAATGGCCGACCGTAGAGGGTGAGAGTCCCGTAACTGAAATGCAGTGCACTCCCTGGTGAGTATCCCAAGTAGCACGGGGCCCGAGAAATCCCGTGTGAATCTGTCAGGACCACCTGATAAGCCTAAATACTACCTAATGACCGATAGCGGACAAGTACCGTGAGGGAAAGGTGAAAAGTACCCCGGGAGGGGAGTGAAATAGTACCTGAAACCGTGTGCTTACAATCCGTCAGAGCAAGCGTGCATCCTTTGGGGTGTAGTTGTTCTTGTGATGGCGTGCCTTTTGAAGAATGAGCCTGCGAGTTAGTGTTACGTCGCGAGGTTAACCCGTGTGGGGAAGCCGTAGCGAAAGCGAGTCTGAATAGGGCGAGTGTAGTGGCGTGATCTAGACCCGAAGCGAAGTGATCTACCCATGGCCAGGTTGAAGCGCGTGTAAGAGCGCGTGGAGGACCGAACCCACTTCAGTTGAAAATGGAGGGGATGAGCTGTGGGTAGGGGTGAAAGGCCAATCAAACTTCGTGATAGCTGGTTCTCCCCGAAATGCATTTAGGTGCAGCGTTGCGTGTTTCTTACTGGAGGTAGAGCTACTGGATGGCTAATGGGCCCTACAAGGTTACTGACGTCAGCCAAACTCCGAATGCCGGTAAGTCAGAGCGTAGCAGTGAGACTGTGGGGGATAAGCTTCATAGTCGAGAGGGAAACAGCCCAGACCACCAACTAAGGCCCCTAAGCGTGTGCTAAGTGGGAAAGGATGTGGGATTGCTTAGACAACCAGGAGGTTGGCTTAGAAGCAGCCATCCTTAAAAGAGTGCGTAATAGCTCACTGGTCAAGTGATTCCGCGCCGACAATGTAGCGGGGCTCAAGTACACCGCCGAAGTTGTGGATTTCAAACATTGCCCTAGCCAAAGCTTGCTTTGGTTCAGGGGTTTGGAGTGGTAGGGGAGCGTCGTGTGGGCATTGAAGCTGCAGTGTGAACTAGCAGTGGAGCCCACACGAGTGAGAATGCAGGCATGAGTAGCGAAAGACGGGTGAGAAACCCGTCCGCCGAATGATCAAGGGTTCCAGGGTCAAGCTAATCTGCCCTGGGTAAGTCGGGACCTAAGGCGAGGCCGACAGGCGTAGTCGATGGACAACGGGTTGATATTCCCGTACCGGTGAAGAACCGCCCCTATTGAACCGGTGATACTAACCACCCAAACCACCACTGCGTGTCCTTCGGGACCAGGGTGTGTGGGGAGCGTGGGACCTGAACCGGGGAGGTAAACGTATTAACAGGTGTGACGCAGGAAGGTAGCCGAGCCGGGCGATGGTAGTCCCGGTCTAAGGATGTAGGAAACACGATAGGCAAATCCGTTGTGTTGTCTTTGATGACGATTCTGAGATCTGATGGGACCCCCGTACGGGGGAATTCGGTGATCCTATGCTGCCTAGAAAAGCATCGACGTGAGGTTCCAACCGCCCGTACCCCAAACCGACACAGGTGATCAGGTAGAGAATACTAAGGCGATCGAGAGAATTATGGTTAAGGAACTCGGCAAAATGCCCCCGTAACTTCGGGAGAAGGGGGGCCTGCCCCGTGAAGGAACCTAGCGTTCCGTGAGCGGGTGTGGGCCGCAGAGACCAGGGGGAAGCGACTGTTTACTAAAAACACAGGTCCGTGCGAAGTCGCAAGACGATGTATACGGACTGACTCCTGCCCGGTGCTGGAAGGTTAAGAGGACCGGTTAGCACACTTGTGTGCGAAGCTGAGAATTTAAGCCCCAGTAAACGGCGGTGGTAACTATAACCATCCTAAGGTAGCGAAATTCCTTGTCGGGTAAGTTCCGACCTGCACGAATGGAGTAACGACTTCCCCGCTGTCTCAACCATAAACTCGGCGAAATTGCAGTACGAGTAAAGATGCTCGTTACGCGCAGCAGGACGGAAAGACCCCGAGACCTTTACTATAGTTTGGTATTGGTGTTCGGAGTGGCTTGTGTAGGATAGGTGGGAGACTGTGAAACCGCAACGCTAGTTGTGGTGGAGTCATCGTTGAAATACCACTCTGGTCACTTTGGACATCTAACTTCGGCCCGTAATCCGGGTCAGGGACAGTGCCTGATGGGTAGTTTAACTGGGGCGGTTGCCTCCTAAAAAGTAACGGAGGCGCCCAAAGGTTCCCTCAGCCTGGTTGGCAATCAGGTTTCGAGTGTAAGTGCACAAGGGAGCTTGACTGTGAGAGGGACACCTCGAGCAGGGACGAAAGTCGGGACTAGTGATCCGGCGGCACATTGTGGAATGGCCGTCGCTCAACGGATAAAAGGTACCTCGGGGATAACAGGCTGATCTTGCCCAAGAGTCCATATCGACGGCATGGTTTGGCACCTCGATGTCGGCTCGTCGCATCCTGGGGCTGGAGTAGGTCCCAAGGGTTGGGCTGTTCGCCCATTAAAGCGGTACGCGAGCTGGGTTTAGAACGTCGTGAGACAGTTCGGTCCCTATCCGCTGCGCGCGCAGGAAATTTGAGAAGGGCTGTCCTTAGTACGAGAGGACCGGGACGGACGAACCTCTGGTGTGTCAGTTGTACTGCCAA